>CAYZLC010000077.1:0-8188 GCA_964479365.1 uncultured Dehalococcoidia bacterium | reverse complement strand
ACGAAACGTTATACTGGCCGTAGTTATGCTGATGCTGCCGGCGCGCGATTGCAATGCCCGGGATCGCAATCGTAACTGATAGCTCCGCCTGCATTCCGGCTGAGCTGGTTCAGCAGAACCGCATCAGCGTCGTCCCCGTGGCGATCTTGTTTGGCACCGTCGTCCATCGCGACGGTGACCTACCCAGCGGCGAGTTCTATCGCCGCCTCCGTGACACGCGGGAGCGTGCCACCACCGCCGCGCCCACGCCGGGTGAATTCCTGGAAGCGTTCCGCCGCTCGCGCGACGAGGGGGCGAGTGCGGTCCTCTGTCTGACGCTTTCCTCCCGCTTCAGCGGCACCCACAGCTCCGCCGTCAACGCTCGGGATCTCGCGGCCAGCGAGCTCGCGGACTTTCCCATACTCGTCGTCGATACTGGCGGAATCGCTATGGAGCATGGCTTCGCCGTGCTTGCCGCCGCCCGCGCCGCTGCTTCCGGCGCCACCCTCACGGAAGCTGCCGGCGCGGCCGAAAGCGCCACCGCGCGCGCCAACCTTGTCGGTCTTCTGGACACCACGCTTTACCTGGCAAGAAGCGGGCGCGTGCCGTGGATCTTGCACTGGGCGGCGTCGCTCCTGCGCATCAAGCCGGTCATCGCTCATACTGGAGGTAGAATCGGCGCTATCGGGAGGGTTCGCACAACTGAGAGGGGTATCGAGCGAATGGTGTCGTACGTCGAAAAGAGTGCCGGACCCGGCGCATCGCTTGCCATCGCGTTAATGCATGCGGGCGCGCCGGAGCGGGCGCAAGAACTCGCCGAGTGCGTGCGGCAGCGGCTTGCGCCGCGAGAGTTACTCGTGACGGAGTTCACTAACGCCATGGCAGTCCACGCCGGGGAGGGTTTCCTCGGACTCGCCTGGCATACCGCAGCGCCCGCACCTCAGGTGGCTCCGGTGGAAGCTCGCCGTTCGTCTCTGCTTCAGCGAGACGTAAAGAGTCTCGCCGGCTCGCTCGGACCACTGCCGGTACCCCTGGAGCGCCCTGCTCTGGTCGTTCTCAGCGGCCTTCCCGGCAGCGGCAAGTCACATCTCGCTCGCGAACTCTCGCGTCGATATTCGTTCGCCGTTCTCGAGAGTGACTCCCTGCGCAAGGCGCTCGTGAAGCGCCCAACGTATTCGCAAAAGGAAAGCGGCAGACTCTTCTCGGCTTGCCATGCATTACTGGAGGACCTGCTCGACGCAGGCGTTTCGGCCCTTCTCGACGCAACGAATCTCAAGGAGTCCCACCGGCGCCCGCTCTACCGCATCGCCGAGCGGACCGGCGCCCGCCTCCTGCTGGTCGAAGTGCGCGCTGACCAGGACGTGGTACGTGAGCGGTTTGCATGCAGGGCCACCAGCGACAACCCCCGGGACCGCTCCGACGCCACGCTGGACGTCTACGAATCGATGCGCCGCGAGGCCGAGCCGATCGAGCGTTCACATCTGACCGTGGACACTTCAACGGACATTGGATCCGTGGTGGACAGGATCGTCGGCGAATTGGTTCACGCCCGCGCATGAGCAGACGGCCCGGGAGAGCGGGTCGGGGGGCGGCGGCGCAACGCCGGGCGAGACGGCGGTCGTTTCTCGCGCTGTTCGCTGTCGGCGTTGCCGCCCTCTTGGTCGCCGCCGCCTTATTCGCCCTGATCACTGGAGGGCGTGACCTGGACTCGGAGGCGGCTCTGGTCGAGAACTATCCGTATCCAGTCCAGATGTTCCCGCCCGACCCCGGTGGCCGCAGGCACTTCGCGCAGGGCGAGACGTATGACAGCTACAACAGCAACCCGCCCACCTCCGGCCCGCACACTAACGTCGCAGCCGGCCCCGGCGTCTATGACGAGCCGGTCCCCAAAGAGACTGCCGTGCACAACATGGAGCACGGGCATGTCGTCGTCTGGTACAACTGTCGGGGCGGGTCGCAGCCGCTGGAGGAGGCTACCTGCGGCATCCTGCGCCAGCAGCTCGCAGCGATTGTCAACGAGGCGAATCAGGACGGAAAGAGGGTTCTAATGACGCCATATGGAGAGATGGACCACCGAATCGCCCTCACCGCCTGGCAGTTCCTCGATACGTTCGACGAGTTCGACGACCAACGCGTCCGTACATTCATGGACACGTTCTACTGCCACACGGATCTCGAGGGTTTCTGCTGATGGCCAAACCGTATCTCGTCGTCCGCGCCAGCATTGAACCCTCCATCATGGATGAGTTCGTGCAGTGGTACGAGAGCGAACATCTTCCACGCGTCATGGAGATTCCTGGCATCGTCCGCGCCTTTCGCTCCAACTGCGGGCGCCGCGGCGTCAACTGGACCGCGCTCTACGAATTGGCGGACGACGCCTCGGTTCAGATAGCCTTCACCAGCCCCGAGGCGAACCGCGCGCGCCAGGACTGGGAGCGCTGGCTCCCGCACGTCAGCGAGCTGAGTGTGGAGGTGTACGCACCCCTGGGGACCCTTCCGAGCTACCACCACTGGAACTAGGGATGGAGCGCCGGATGAGCACAAAGATACTAAGGCACAAATAAATTGGAGAATGAATCAAAGGGTTAGTGCCTGAATACCTTTGTCGCTGAAAACTCAGCGCCCCGGCGCGACTTCAGCCCGCTCCGGCACGGCCTCGTCCGGCAGTGCGAGGCGCTCGATCCCAGGCAACGGCAGCCGCCGGAGCCCGTCGGCGAGCGCGGGGTAACCCCAATGCTGAAGCGCCAGCGCCACGCCGATACCGAGCACCGCAACGATTCCGCCCACTGCCGCGTCCAGGAGAAAATGGTTCGCCGTCATCGTGATCGAGAACAGCTGGAGCACGGGTAGCGCGATCGCGATCGGCGCGATCAGCCGGAACCACCCCCGCGTAGATGCGTCCCGCTGGGACGCATTCGCCCAGGATGCGCCATTCGGTGGCCAGAACGCCCAGATGATCCCCAACCCCAAGAGTAGGTCCCAACCGAAATGCAGGCTCGGCATCGCGGCGTACGGGTTCACAAACGCGCGCGTGGACTGCGTATCGTACGCGTACCCCAGGTGCGCCTGAAGTGTGTCGAGGAAGCCGCGCACATAAGAAGGCGCGTCGGGATCGAACCGCTGCGCCAGCTCCGGCAGCTCCCGCGGCGGCGCGACCGGATAGAGCCAGTAGATGACGAGCGCGATCGCGCCGGACGCCAGGAACGCGTCGCGCGTCAGCGTGTACTTCTCCCGGCGGAAGTAGTAGAGCCAGATGCCGAACACTATGATGAGCGGGAAATGCAGGTAGAAGTAGACGAGGTTCATCGCCTGCGCCACGAAGAGCTTGTCCTTAACCCAGCTATTGAGGTCGTCTTCCCAGAAGAACCCCAGGGTCCGCTGGGCGTCGATGATGTCGAGCGCATGCCGGTAAGCCGTCTCCGGCCGGTCGATCACCGCCCCCCGCACGCCGAAATACAGCAGAAATGCCACCGCCACTATCGCCGCCTCCAGCAGGTCACGCCTGCTGAACCGTGATCGAAAACTCTTCCATGCTCTACTAAGAGCGCCTGCCAGAAGATCAGCCATCGCAGCCATTATGCCTTACCAACGTGCACCGCCCAACAGCAGGCGAAGAACCAGGCGCAGCCGCCGGCGGAACCACGAAGCTACGAAGTTGGTAAGCTTGCAGGCCACTTCTCCAATTTCTTCGTGCCTTCATGATTTTCCATGCGATTTGCGCTCACGAAACTTGCCGCATTACAGCCTCTCCGCTATACTCCGTGAGGATTTCCACTTAGCTCGCCGGAGGGGGCGAGCAGGAAAGGAGGGGCCGCAGGACGGCCCTTTATCTATGCCGGCGATAGTGGTTGTGGGCGGCCAGTGGGGGGACGAGGGCAAGGGCAGGATCGTAGACCTCCTGGCACAGAAAGCGCATATCGTAGCCAGGTACTCAGCGGGAAACAACGCCGGCCATACCATCATCAACGAACTCGGCGAGTTCAAACTTCATCTCGTCCCCGCCGGCATCTTCTATCCCGATAAACTCTGCCTCATCGGCAACGGCGTTGTCGTCGACCCGCCCGGTCTACTCGAGGAGATCGCCGATCTCGAAGACCGTGGCGTCAGCGTTCGTGGGCGGCTGTTCCTGAGCGACCGCGCACACGTTATCATGCCCTGGCACCGCCTCATCGATGAGCTGGACGAAAAGTTGCGCGGCGAGGCCGCCATCGGCACAACTGGCCGCGGCGTCGGCCCCGCTTTCGTCGATAAGGTTGGGCGCGCCGGCGTGCGCATGGCCGACATCGTCGATCGAGAGGCGCTGCTCAGTCTTCTCTCCTTTCTCGTTCCGTACAAGAACGCCGTCCTCGAGAAGCTATACGGCGCCGACCCATTGGATCTCAACACCATAGCCGCCGAGTACCGCGACTACGGCGCTAGACTCGCCCCGTTCGTCGCCGACACGTCGGCCCTCGTGCACAAGGCGCTAACGGCGGGCGATACTGTCCTCCTTGAGGGCGCCCAGGGTTCCCTCCTCGATCTGGACTCGGGAACGTACGAGTACGTAACATCGTCCGTCCCCTCATCTTTGGCCGCCGGCGCCGCCATCGGCATGGGCATCGGCCCCACGCAGATCGGCACTGTGCTCGGCGTCTACAAGGCGTATAACACACGTGTCGGCAACGGCCCGATGCCGACTGAGCTGCACGACGAGACCGGCCGCATGCTGCGCGAGGGCGGCCCGAGGCCTGAATACGGCTCCACTACCGGCCGACCACGCCGCTGCGGCTGGTTCGACGCCGTCGCCGCCCGCTACAGCGCCCGCATCAACGGTCTTTCTTCCGCCGCTCTCACGCGTCTGGACGTGCTTGACCCATTTCCGGCGATCAACGTCTGCACCGCCTACCGCGTCCACGGCCAGGAATACGACACAATGCCCGCCTCGGGCGCCGCTTTGGCCGCCGCGGAGCCTGTGTACGAGGAACTTCCCGGCTGGCGGCAGGACACCGCCGGCGCGCGCCGATTCGAAGAGCTACCCGCGGAGGCGCAGTCCTACGTCCGGTACATCCAGGACGTGCTCGGCGTACCCATCTGCCTCGTATCCGTGGGCCCGGAGCGCGAGCAGGCCATCTCCCTGGACCGTATAATCTGACCGATGTCAGAAGCTGTAACCCCCTGGCTGCACATCCTGGCCGTCGCCGTCTGGGTGGGGCCCCAGTTCTTCCTGTTCATCGCGGCCGTTCCCGCCGTGCGTACTATCGAGGACCGCGCCGTCCGCGCGAGAGTCATGCGCGTCATCGTGACGCGTTTCGGCTGGATGGCGTGGGCCGCCATGCTTGTCATCGTCCTCAGCGGCATCTCCAACCTTTTCCAGGTTGGTGGAGACACTCCGCTTAGTTGGGCGAGCGCCAACGACTTCCGCTATGGACGAATCTTTGCAGAGAAAATGGTGTTCGTGGGCTTGGCTGTTGGGCTGACGGCCATCCACACGTTTATCGTGGGTCCACGTCAGCTTGCTCTCAACGAGCAGATGGATGCAGATCCTGACGAGGCCTCCCGGCTGCGGCGTCTTTCGATTGTAATCAGCGCCGTCGCTCTGCTCGCGAGCGTCTTCGCCATGTTTATGGGCGCGCTGCTGGCGAACCATTCATACTCGTTCGAGCCCGCTTGAGCGCACCGCGCGTAGAGATCACCTACTGCACACGCTGCAAGTTCCTGCTGCGCGCGGCCTGGCTGGCGCAGGAATTGCTGACTACCTTCGAATCAGAGCTGTCTGAAGTCGCCCTCCACCCCGGGTCCGGCGGCATCTTCGAGGTGCGTCTTGACGGTGAGGTCGTCGCCTCAAACAAGGATGACCGTAAAATGCCTGAGCCCGGCGAAGTCAAAAGGCTACTCCGAGACCGCCTCGCGCCCGGCCGCAGGATCGGCCACGATTAGCTCGCCCCCTCGCGTCTACGCGGGCTAGAACCGGCCTGGCGGGGACTTGAACCCGTCGAACGGGCTCTCACGCCTCGCCCAGCGCCGCTTCTGCAGGATCTTGCCCACCTCGTCCGCAATCTCCTCCGCTTCCTCAGCGTGCTCGGAAGGATCCGGCACTGGCGGGCTCTCCTGAGGCTCCTTGGCGTACTCGTTCGGCACACGCACCCGCCATTCCGCTTCTCGTAAAAGCTCCTCGATCGGATTTCCCAGCGGAGGTCGTGTGACGGGACCGGCCTCCCCTTCCTCGCTCGGCGGAAAACCGTCCGCCCCGGCGATCGCATCTTCCGCGTTCCGGTCAAAGATCGCCCTTCGTTCAGCCTCGAACCTGATCCGCTCTTCTGCCTCGGCTGCTATGCCCAACTGGTCTTCCGCTTCGTCCGCTATCCGGCGCTGCTCCGCCTCCATCGCCTCTCGCAACCGCCGCATCTCCGTCTCGGCCTCGATCCGGCGCTGCTCCTCGGCTTCCGCCTCCAGACGCCACCGTTCCGCGTCTTCCTCCAGGCGCTGCTGCTCTTTCTCAGCCTCCTGCTTTCTTTGCTCTTCAGCCTCGATGCGCCGCTGCCCCTCCGCCTCAGCCTCGATCCGTCGCCGCACTTCCGCCGCGGCCTCGATGCGCCGCTGCCCCTCCGCCTCCGCCTCGATCCGTCGCCGCACTTCCGCCGCGGCCTCGATGCGCCGCTGCTCCTCCGCCTCGGCCTCGATGCGCCGCTGCTCCTCCGCCTCAGCCTCGACCCGGTGCTGTGCCTCCGCCTCGGCCTCGATGCGCCGCTGCTCCTCGGCCTCAGCCTCGATGCGCCGTTGCTCGTCCGCCTCGGCCTCGATCCGCCGCTGCTCCTTCGCTTCAGCCTCGATCTGTCGCTGCTCCTCCGCCTCGGCCTCGCGCCGCCGCTGCTCCTCCGCCTCGGCTGCAATACGTCGCTGCTCTTCTGCCACGGCTGAGAGCCGCCGCTGCTCCTCCGCCTCGGCCTCGCGCCGCGGTCGCTCCTGCGCCTCGGCTGCAATGCGTCGCTGCTCTTCTGCCACGGCTGCGAGTCGCCGCTGCTCCTCCGTCTCGGCCTCGATTCGGCGCTGCTCTTCTGCCACGGCTGCGAGCCGCCGCTGCTCCTCCGCCTCGGCCTCGATTCGGCGCTGCTCCTCCCTCATCGCCTCTCGCAACCGCTGAATCTCCGCTACGCCCGCCCGCCTGCGCTCTTCCTCAGCCTCGGCTCCTGGGCGCCGCTGTTCCTCCGCCTCGGCCTCGATCCGCCGCTGCTCTTCTGCTGCGGCCTCGATGCGCCGCTGCTCGTCCGCCTCAGCCTCGAGGCGCTGGTCTTCCGCTTCGGCGTTTGGTCGCTGCTCTTCCGCCTCCGGTACAACGGGCGGTTGCTCTTCAGCGTCAATGTCGGGACGCCGCCGCCCTAGGAGCTCTGCCTGACGCTGCTCAATCTCCTGGAGTTCGGCCTGTAGCCTCCTCTTCTCCTCTGCAGCTGCGGCTAATCTCGTCTGTGTCGCGGCCTCAGCCCCAAGCCTGTTCTCCTCCTCCTCCGCGCGACGCCGGTCCTCAGCGTCTTGCGCGATCTGTCGTTCGCGCTTCTCTGCCGCCTCAGCACCCAGACGTCTAAGCTCCCCGAGTTCGGCCTGGAGGCGGTTCATCTCTCTTGTCTCGGCCTGTAGCCTGCGTTTCTCTGCCACGTCCGCCTGGAGCTGCCTCATCTCCTGCTCGACCTGGCGAGATTGTTCCTCCGCCTCTGCCTCAAGCTGTTTCCGCTTCGCCTCCGCCTCGGCCCGCAGTCGCTTGATGTCATCCAGTTCGGCTTTGAGGACTGTTCGCCTCTCCTCCGCCTCAGCCTGAAGCCGCTCCTTCTCAGCCGCCTCAGTCTGGAGCCTGCGGAACTCCTCCGCCTCGGCCTGAAGCTTCTCCATCTCGTCCAGTTCTGCCTTTAGCCTCTTTTTCTCCTCCTCCGCCTCAGCCTGCAGCCCTCGAACCTCAGAACCGGTTCGGGTTTCCCGTCTTGCCTTGCGTGTGTCCCGGGCGACGTGCCTGCGGCCATTTTTGTTGACAGTGGGGGGGGACTCTGGAATCAACTGAACGCCGTCCTCGTTGACCACGACGTTCACCATGCTCGCCCAGTAAACGAGGATCAACCCCAGGTCCATTCCCCGCTTGACCTCGAAGCGGGCGAACGATTGTGCGGACTCAATATCAACGAAGGAAACGACATAAACGAGATCTGAACCCTCGGACGACCTGATCAGCACGATCGCTTCGCCG
>CAYZLC010000076.1:0-8232 GCA_964479365.1 uncultured Dehalococcoidia bacterium | reverse complement strand
TGCTGGACTGGCGCGGAATCGAGGTGGAGCTGGCCGATGACCTGGCGGCGCTCCCGGGCGCAAATCAGATCGGCCGCATGCTGAACCTGGCGCGCCACGCGGAGAACGGCGGCTACAACGCGATCGTCGTGGACGGACTGCCGCTGGAGGAGCTTCTCGACCTGCCGCCGTGTCTGGACGCGGCGGCGCGCTGGCTGGACCGCCTGTTCGCGCCCCGGCAGAGCAACGTCTTCGAGCCGTTCGTGCGCATGTTCGCGGCCGACTACGCCTCCGCCGGCGAGGACCTGCTCGAGTGCGGGCGCGAGCTCCTGGGCCGCCTGGCGGACCTGCGCGAGCTTCTGACTGACACCGATATATCTTCGGTACGAGTTTTGCTCCGTCCCGACAGCACAGCGTCCGCGGACGCGAGGGAAGCGCTGACGGCGCTAAGCCTGTTCTCGTACGCGACGGATGCTTTCGTGTTCAACCGCCTGTTGCCGAACGAGGTTACGGACGCGTTCTTCGACAGCATGCGTGAGGAGCAGAAGGAGGCGCTGGCAGGCGCGGCCCGAGCGGGGGACGGCATGGCTGTCCTCAAGGCGTCGTTGACGGCGAAGGCGCCGCGCGGCCTCGAGGCGCTCGCCCGGCTGGGCGCGGAGCTGTACGCGAACGCGGTGGCGGGTGACGTGTTGCATCACGCCGTGTCGCACTCCTTCTCGCAACAGAACGGCGGCTACGTAATGAACCTGGCGCTGCCGTACGCGGAAAAGAAGGACCTGGCGGTCGAGCAGATGGAGGACGGCGTGGCGGTGCACCTGAACGGAAGGCGCTGCGTGCTGCCGCTGCCTCCGGAGGTGCGCTATCGCGAAGCGTCGTCGTGGTCGTTCGAGCCGCCCACGCTGAAAGTAGTCTTCCAGCGTTAGCAGAGAGCCATGGTCAGCCGCTTCGACGAATACCTCGTGCACCAGACGGAACAGCCGCTGGCGCGGGTCGCCTCGGACCATCCAGAGTGGCAGGAGCGGTTCTACTTCAACATCCACGACCGCAACGGCGAAGTCGCGATGATGACGGGGCTGGGCGCGTACCCCAACCGCAATATGATGCAGGGTTACATCTTCGCGGTCCACGGTGGGGAGCACTACTCTTATCTCCAGGTACGAGCGCCGGCCAACGACCGCGAGGTGATGACGGCGGGCTCGCTTTCGTTCTCAGTAGTCGAGCCGCTCAAGGCCTGGCGGCTGGAGGTGGCGGATGAGGCGAACGGAATCAAGGGCTCGCTGGTGTTCCGGGAGCGCTGCCCGTTGTATGAGTTCAGCCTCATCCATTGGCAAAACGGCGATAACCTGGTTGTGAACCAGCTGCACTACACCCAGGCGGGCGTATACGAAGGCTCGTTGACGATCGGAGGGCGGACGTTCACAGATCTGATTGGAATGCGGGATAGGTCCTGGGGAGTGCGGGACATGGCGCGCGTACCGTTTTGGGCCTGGATCTCGGCGCAGTTCGAAGAGTTCTGCGTCTCGGCCTGGTTATGGGAGACGCCGGAGGGCGAAGTGATTCACGCGGACGGCGCGATCATCCATGAGTCCGGAGAAGTCCAGCCCGTGACCAAGATCGAGCACGAACTTGAGTTGTGGCCGGGCACAAAGCGGCCAAGGGCGGGTTGCTTTCAGTTGACGATTGCAGACGGGAAGGTGGAGACGCTCACCGCCTCGGAGATCGAGACGATCTTCCTTGCGCCCGGCATGGGGCGCTGGGCCGACACGGATGCCGAGTCGCTAACGCGGGCCGACGCCGGGTCTTTCGGGTTCGACCAGCACTGCCGGTTCGAGCTGAACGGCGAGACCGGCCATGGGATCGTCGAATACATGGTTACCGGGGGGCACCAACGCTACGGGATTCCGCCGATTCGAACAGGTGGCTGAAGGCCGGTACCACGACCACCGGCTGCGCGTGCCGGTCACCAAGCGACGCGACGGCGTCCTCCATCGCCTGCTTCGCCTCCGCGACGCCGGTGCCTTCGTCGAACCAGATCGGCTCTCCGATGCGCACACGGACGGGAGCGGGCCGAGAATATTTGACACCTGGGGGGAGAATATCAGCCGTACCCTGCATGTAGATCGGGAGGACGGGGACTCGCTGGCTTAGAGCGAGTATCGCAGGGCCGGGGTGGAATGGCAGCAGGTCCCCGGTCCGTGACCGCCCACCCTCCGGGAAGATTAGCAACGACCAGCGATTTCGCAGCAGTTCTTGCGAGTAGGCCAGCGCCTGACTGCCGCCACCTCGCGTGATGGGGAAGGCGTTGTAGCGAAGCGAATGCCACATCCCCTTGATCCGCTCGCGGTACATGCGGTCGGCAGCGGCCACGATTGCTGTGCGGTTATAGATGTGGCCGGGTAGCAGCGCGAGGACGACCGCCGTGTCGAAGTGGCTGGTGTGGTTGGCGATGATGAGAGCGGGGTTCTGAAGCCGCTCGAGGTTCTCGCGGCCTTCGATGGTAAGTGGGCGGCAGAAGCGCCGCACGTGGCGGCTTACCGTCCAGGGTCTGGCCATCCGCCTGTAAGCACGCGCCCACAGGCTTAACGCCCAGCGATGGGGCTTCACCTCGATTGGGGCGGCGACGCGCGCCTGGTGATCGCTGACCGGGGCAGTTGTCATGGCGCCCTCCTTATGCGAACGGCACCCCCGCGGAACCGACGCACGCATCCTAGCACCAGCAGGATCGAAATGGGAGGGGCCAAAGGTAACAATTTGGCGGAGCAATCGGCCCATATCGAAACACAAAACAGCGGAGACACGCGGCGCAGGGAGGTGTTGCGGTTCTCCTCGTTCCTTCCAGGCCTCAGGACGAGCACCGGAGAACGAGCGAAGGGGCTGGACCGAAAGCCTTACGAAGCGGCTGCTTGCTCGTGCGGTTCCGTTTCGCCGGCGAGGGCGCGGACGGCCTCTTCCATCGCGTGCTTGGCATCGCCGATGGGAGTGCCTTCGGGGAACGTGAGGAGCGAGCCGACTTGGACGGTGACCGGAGCGGCTTGGGAGCGATTGGTGCCGGGCGGCAGGATGTTCGCCGCGCCCTTGATATAGATGGGCAGCACGGGGACGTTCTGCAACGTCGCCAGTATGGCCGGGCCTCCGTGGAAGGGCAACAGCTGCCCCGTACGAGAGCGTTTGCCTTCCGGGAAGATCAGGAGCGACCAACGGTTGTGAAGCAGCCACTGCGAGTAGGCAAGCGCTTCGCGGCCGCCGCCGCGCGTGATGGGGAAGGCGTTGTAGCGGAGCGAGTGCCAGGCGCCTTTGATCCGCTCGCGGTACATCCGGTCCGCGGCGGCGACGACTGCCGTACGACCGTAGATTCGGTCCGGTAGCATTGAGAGGACGATGACCGTATCGAAATGACTGCTGTGATTAGCGATAATCAGCATCGGGTTCTGGAGCCCGAGCAGGTTCTCCCGGCCCTCCACAGTGAAAGGGCGGCAGAATTTCCGGACGTGACTGTCT
This sequence comes from uncultured Dehalococcoidia bacterium, assembly GCA_964479365.1. Lineage (GTDB taxonomy): Bacteria > Chloroflexota > Dehalococcoidia > SM23-28-2 > RBG-16-64-32 > CF-163. The sequence goes on along the minus strand of CAYZLC010000076.1, from coordinate 4,755 downwards.
ACCGTCCAGCGTCGGGCCAGGCGGCGGAACCCGCGTGCCCACAGGCTGAGCGCCCACTTGTGGGGCTTGGCCTCTCGCTGCGCGGACGCGTGTTGTCCGCCCTGGCTAACGGAGATATTCGTCATGGCGACCTCCCGTGGGGCGAATAGGAGGGCTTTATTCTACGCCGGCGGGCGGTGTTCTTCCATGATCCGCCGCAAGGCCGTGATCATCTGGGCAATATTGAGCTCCTGATATACGGGGAAGCTGAACAGCGCCCCTTCGTTCACGGTATAGACGTTCCGCCGCCCGACGCGCCGCTTCTGGATGAAGCCGCTCTCCTCCAGGTCTCGGACGATCTGGTAGACCGCGCGTTCGGTGAGGTCCGTCCCGCGAGCGATCTCCCGCAGAGTCGCGCGGGAGTTCTGAAAGAGGTGAGTGAGGACGAGCCCGTAGTTACTGAGGAAGTTCCATTTCTTCGCCATTATTCACCCCTTGAGTTCTGATTTCGCAGACGATTCGTTGGTGTTATCGTCACGCGAAGGGTTGACAGCCTCGCCGCTTGACCGGTATAGTGGCTTCTGCTTAATTGCAGAATTGGACTTCCATAATGGTAAACCAAAGCACAGATATTATGACGCGAATGCGCGAACTTCAAAACTGCTTTACCCGATACCGTTATGGAATTCAGGTGTCATTATGCCCGTGACACCAACGCTTGTCCAGTAGCCAGCCTTTTCCCCGCAGGTTTAAGCAAAGGACGCACCCCGAGACGATGACCACTCTTCGGCTTTACGGCCCGCCGACGCACGAGCACGCTGTAGAAGCAGTGCGCCGCGTCGATAAGTTCGCCGAGAAGTATCGCTCGTACTTCCCACGCGTTTTCGCCTACGTCTACGGCCGCGTCCACAATGTGCACCTGACGGAGGACCTCGTGGCGGACGTCTTCGAGCGGGCGTTTCTTAAGGCCGACTCCCTGCGCAACGACGAAGCGTTCTCGACGTGGCTGTTCACGATTGCCAGGAACGTAATCATCAGCCACGGGCGCAAGCGCTATCGGGAGACGGCGATCGACCCGGACGTTCTGAAAGAGATCGCCCCCAGCTCAGCGTCCGTCGAAGGCGATGTCCTGCTGCGTGAGGAATTGGGCACCGTCACGAGGTTGCTCAAGGACTTCCCCCAGCGAGAACAGGACATCATTTCGCTCAAGTTTGACGCGGAGCTGACGAACGGTCAGATCGCGCAGATCATGGGGCTGAACGAGCCCAACGTGCGCGTGATCCTGTTCCGCACGCTGCGGAAGCTGCGCGAGCAGATGGCCGCAGAGCGCCGGGCCTAGCCGAGCCCTACTTAACCACAAAGGCACAAAGGCACAAAGATATCGCCTGAGTCAGGGCGTCCGCGTTTAGCTGCCGGTTTCGTCGGCTATGGGAAGGCCGACAATGTTGTAACCTGCGTCCACATAGTGAACTTCGCCCGTGACGCCGGCGCCTAGGTCCGAACAGAGGTACACCGCGGCGTTGCCGATGTCATCGATGCTGACGTTGCGGCGCAGCGGGGCGACTTCCCGGAAGCGGGAATGCAGGCCCTTGAAGCCAGAGACCCCGGCGGCAGAGAGTGTGCGGACGGGGCCGGCGGAGATGGCGTTGACGCGGATGCGCTTCTCGTGCGTGCCGAGGTCGAGCGCCAGGTAGCGGACGCTGGCCTCCAGCGCGGCCTTGGCTACGCCCATGACGTTGTAGTTCGGGAATGCGCGGAGAGAGCCGAGGTAGGTCAGCGTGAGGATGGAGCTGTTCTCGCTCATGATAGGCAGCGCGGCGCGAGTTAGGGCCGTGAGTGAGTAGACACTGATGTCCATCGCGAGATGAAAGCCTTCGCGGGATGTGTCATAGAACGCGCCGCCGAGATCCTCACGGTTCGCAAAAGCGAGAGAGTGAACGAGGATGTCGATCTCGCCGAGGGCCGTCTTCGCCTTCTCCATCACCGCCGCGATCTCTTCGTCCTGCGAGACATCGCACGGCTCGACGAAGGTGGAGCCGACTGAGGCGGCTAGCGGCTTGACGCGACGTTCGAGCGCCTCGCCTGCGTAGCTGAAGCCAAGCGTCGCCCCCTCGCGGCAAAAGGCCTGGGCGATGCCCCACGCAATGCTATGGTCGTTCGCAACGCCAAAGATGAGGGCGGTCTTGTTATCGAGGAGTCCCATGTCTCAGCCGGATACCTTTGCTACCCTAGCCCCGATCACGCCCTGTTCGCGCAGCTCAACGATCTCCTCCCACGTCAGCCCTGCCTCCAGCAGAACTTCTTCAGTGTGCTGGCCGAACTCGGGGGCGGCGGTGCGGATCGTGCCGGGCGTGGTGCTGAGGTTGACGGCCGGAGCGACTATTGGCAGCGGGCCGTGCGCGGGATGGTCAAGCGTCGTGAACATCGCGTTCTCAGCGATCTGACAGTCATTCTCGAGGTCGCGGTATTCGTTCACTACCTCGAAGAGGAAATCGTAGCGGCGGAAGAGGTCGCGCCAGTAGGCGGCGGTTTGAGTGGCGAAGATGCCGTCAAGGCGGACGATGAGCTGCATGAGGTCCGTGGCGTTCGTCCGCATCCAATCGAGGCTCAGCCTGTCCGGTTCCAGCCACTCCCCGGTCGCTTCGTGGATGGCGTCCCGGAACGGAGGCCAATAGCGGCCGAACTGCGGCATGCCGACCAAGACCCACTTGCCGTCGCTCGCTTTGTACTGGTTCCAGAGGGGACTCGTGAGACCGCGCGGAATCCTGGCCATGGGCGAGCCGCCGTAAGTGCCTGACATGAGGAAGCTCGTGATGTTGAAGGCTTGGGCTGCGATCTGGCCCTGAAGGAGCGAGCCGTCTACCATCTGGCCCTCGCCGGTACGCTCGCGGTGGAAAAGGGCGACCATGATCCCGTACGAGAGGAGGAAGGCGCTCACCTGGTCCGCCATGCCGCCGAAGGTGCGGGTCGGCGGCGCGTCGGGCTCGCCGGTGACGCTCATCAGGCCGCCGCGCGCCTGAGCAAGCGGATCGAGGGCGGGGCGCTGGGCGTCCGGGCCTTTGAGGCCGAAGCCGGAGGCCTGGCAGTAGACGAGCCGCGAGTTGATCTTCGACAGCGTTGGGTGGTCTATCGCCAACCGCTCGCAAACGCCCGGGCGGAAGTTCTGGACGACAACGTCCGCGCCGTCGACGAGACGGTAGAAGACATCACGGCCCGCCTCGGACTTGAGGTCAAGCACGATGCCGCGCTTGTTGCGGTTGTGGGTCTCGAAGTAGGCGTTCGGGCCGAGCTGGCCAACGTCATAGCGAACGAGCGAGCGGCCCGGATCCGGCGAGTCCGGGCCTTCGACCTTGATGACGTCTGCGCCCCAGTCGGCGAGCATGGCGGTGGCCATCGGGCCCTGCTGCCAGATCGTGAGGTCGAGGACGCGGATGCCTTCGAGAGCGTTCATCGATTTGCAAGATAGCACAACTGGCGTCGTATCGACTTATTCCCGAATTTCACGCAGCCGGTCGACAACTGCGGCGAGCGCCTCACCCGCCGGGGCACGAAGGACGACGTCTGCGACGCGGGTCAAGGGGGTCTCGTTCGGGTTGACCTCGATCAGTGTGCCACCGCTCATCTTCACGTCCTCGGGGAACTGAGCGGCCGGGTAGACGACGGCGCTGGTGCCGATGAGGAGCATGCAGTCGCTCATTCGGGACTGGTTGATGCACTCATCCAACGCGTCGCGCGGGATCGGCTCGCCGAACATGACGGTGTCGCTCTTAACGATGCCGCTGGCGCAATCGGGGCATTTGGGCGGCAGCTCGTCGAGGGAAACGTCTTCGTATGGCCAGCGGCGGTTGCAGAGGACGCAGCGAAGTTTGGTGCGGTTGCCGTGGATCTCGGTGATCGCTTGGCTACCTGCGATCTGATGCAGGTTATCTATGTTCTGGGTGCTGATGTGCTGGAGCCGGCCCATCCCTTCGAGATCGCGGAGGGCGAAGTGCCCGGCGTTGGGCACGGCCTCGTCGAGCGCCTGCGCGAACTCGGCGAAGCGGCTGGTGCGGTTGAGGCGTTGCTCCCACCAGCGCTTGGGGTCCTCGACGAACCGCTCATAATCGCGGAGGTCCGGCTCGCCGTGCTTCGTCCAGAGGCCTTCCGGCCCGCGGAACGTGGGCACGCCGCTTTCGGCGGAGAGGCCGGCGCCGACGAGGGCGACGACGTGTTGTGCACCGGCGATCAGGCGTGCAGCCTCCTCGACTGCTTGCGTGAGGTCTGCCTTCATTCCCGGACCACCGTGACTATGACGGTGCGCTCTCGCGGTCCGTCGAACTCCGCGAGGAAGATGCCCTGCCACCGGCCGAGCGCGAGGCGTCCGTTGTCGATTGGGATCGCCGCGGACTGGCCGGCGAGCGTGGCCTTGATGTGCGCGTGGGCGTTGCCTTCGGCGTGGTGGTAATCGGCGTTGGCCGGCACGAGTTCATCGAAGCGCGCGATGAAATCCCGGCAGACATCTGGGTCGGCGTTCTCATTGACGATGATGCCGGCCGTCGTATGCGGCGCGAAGACATGGCAGACGCCGTCCACGGCTCGCATGTCGCGTACTGCGCTGGCGACCCGCTCGGTGATATCGAACAGCTCCTGGTAATCGCCGGTGCGGATGGTGATTCTCTTCGGCAGGGTGGGCCTCCGACGAGTGATTATAACGCGGCGCTGGTGCAGCGCCAGCGAAAAGCAGGCGCCAGAGAGAGCGCTTGACTTGTTATGCGCGCCAATGCTCTAATTGTGCGC
>CAYZLC010000075.1:2612-8290 GCA_964479365.1 uncultured Dehalococcoidia bacterium | reverse complement strand
ACCATCGCGGTAAGCAGGCGTCCTATCTCCATCGGGGCACCTCCGAATTCGTGTGTGGGGAGATAATAGCACATACGTGTGCGGCTCTCACTGCTATATACTTTGACAAATCATCCCCTGAGGGAGGCTGCATGCTCAGGCTGCCCATGGTTTCGTGCTTGGCATCATCCCTCTTGCTCCTCGCTGCCTGTGGCAGCGACGACAATTCAGGCGACGGATCTGACGCCGCTGCAGCGAAGTACTTCACTGACTTCGCAGCAATCAGCGACGACGGCCAGGCCCAGATCGCCGAGCTCGGCGACAAGTACCCGGACGCTTTTGAGGGAGAAGTCCAGCAGACCAAGGACTCTTACGGCGAGTACGTGATCATCTTCGACGACACCGTCTCGAGGTTCGAAGACCTCGAGGTCCCAGCCGAGCTGCGGGAACTCCATGGGCGAGGAATCGACGCAAACCAGGACCTTAGCGCCATTAGCCATGAGCGGCTCGATCGTCTCGATGCGGCCTCAACTTCGGAAGAAGTGGACGAGATATTCGCAGAGGATCCCGAATTCACAGATGCGGTGGCTAGCACCGACACGTTTTGCGAAGAAATTCAAGACCGCGCGGCCACATATGATATCGAACTCGACCTCGACTGTGAGAAATAGCGCCGTCAGGCCCTAGACCAACCCCCGCGCCACCAGCTCTTCCGCGATCTGGATCGCGTTTAGCGCAGCCCCCTTGCGCAGGTTGTCGCTCACCAGCCAGAAGGCGATCCCCATCTGCCCTAGCGAGGCGTCCTGTCGGATACGGCCGACGTACGTGTCGTCGCGGCCGGCGACTGACCAGGGCGTCGGGTATAGGTTGACGGACGGCTCGTCCTGCACCGTGATGCCCGGCGCTTCGTGTACGAGCTCCGTGAACCGCTCCGGCGTGATCGCCTTCGTGAACTCCGCGTGGACCGCCTCCGAGTGGCCTACGTATACGGGCACGCGAACGCACGTCGCTGAGACCGGCAGCTCGGGCTCATGCATGATCTTCCGCGTCTCGTTGATGATCTTCCATTCTTCCTTCGTGTAGCCGCTGCCCAGGAAGACGTCCACCTGCGGCAGCAGATTGAAGGCGATCTGGTGCGGGTAAACGTGAGACTGCGCTGCGTTGCCCTCCATTACCTGCCGCGTCTGTTCCGTAAGCTCCTCGACCGCCGCCGCGCCGGTTCCGGACACCGACTGGTATGTATCGACGACGATTCGTTTGAGCGGGTTAACTTTGTGTACCGGCCACAGCGTCTGGCAGAGCGGCGCCGTGGGGCAGTTGGGGGTCGAGATGATTCCGCGATGACTGTTCAGGTCGTCCGCGTTCACTTCGGGCACGACAAGCGGCACATCCGGCTCCATCCGCCAGGCCGCGCTGTCGTCGATACAGATCGCGCCCGCCTTGACGGCGGCGGGAATCAGCTCGCGCGAGACCTCCGCCGTCGCGGAGAAAAACGCCAGGTCCACGCCGAGGAACGACTTTGACGTGGCCTCCTCAACCTCGACCGACCATTCGCCGATCGTGACTTTCTTGCCCGCGGACCGGTGCGAGGCAAGCAGACGAAGCCCCTTGACGGGGAAGCGCCGCTGCGCCGCGATCTTCAGGAACTCCTGGCCGACAAGCCCCGTCGCGCCGACGACCGCTACGTTATATGTTGACACCCTCTCCTGACCCCAAACTGTTCTGCGTGTGTAGCGGATATGGTAGCGGATTCGTCCCTGAACTTTCAACGGCAGCGCCCACGCAGTTCGCTCTGGAAGACAAAGTCTTAGCGGAATTGTTACCTAGCCCGTACCGCCATTTGTGGATAACTTAAGTCATAATGCGCGAGTAATGAGCACGCCGCCCAGAGGGAATCCAGAGCATGAAATCACGCCCCGGGTGGACGCGCGGCCTTTCGGTCGGCGTCCTTGTAATCCTTGGCTTCGCGCCGATGTTTGTCCGGTCCGATCCTGAGTCTATGGCATCGGAAGCGCCTGCGGCGCCGGCAGCGGCGCTTCATCCGTCCTTGGTCAACGAATTCACATTCGCTGCTGCGGGCGATCATGCCGCGGGATCGAGGACGAACGCGAGCCTCGCCGCTCTGAACCAGTCCGGCGCGTCGTTCTACCTCGCCCTGGGCGACTTGGACTACGACGCCACACCATCTGACGCCGCCTGGTGCGACTACGTCTTGCAGCGCCTGCCGACGCTCGGCCCAACGTTCCCCTTCCAGCTCGTATCCGGCAACCACGAGCAGCAGGGCGGTCCTGATGGCTACATCATGAACCACGCCGCCTGCTTACCCGACCGGCTCAACTCCACCGGTACATACGCGGCGCAGTACTACTTCGACTACCCGCCGCAATCGCCCCTGATCCGCGTCATCATGATCGCGCCCGATCTCCTCGTAGAGAACGTGGATTACGTCTACGCCGCTGGCGATCCCCAATACAATTGGCTGGCGTCGACTATCGACGCCGCCAAAAGCGCGGGCATACCATGGGTCGCCGTTGGCATGCACAAGGTCTGCATAACGGCGGGTGCGAAAGTGTGCGAAATCGGGACCGCCCTGATGAACCTGCTGGTGAGCAAGCGCGTCGATCTCGTCCTTCAAGGACACGACCATAACTACCAGCGCAGCAAGCAGCTCGCCCACGGTACGGGCTGCGCCGCGGTCCCCACTGGTTCCTTTAATCCCGATTGTGTGAAAGACGACGGCGCCGATGCCCAGTACGCCAAGGGCTCCGGCAGCGTGTTTGTGATCAGTGGTGTTTTCGGCCAGTGCTGCTACAGCGTCAACGCAGGCGACTCCGAAGCCCCTTATTTCGCGCGTTCTAGCAGCGCCTCTAGCGGTTTCACGAAGTTCACCGTCGGCCCTGCTCGCATCGATGCCCAGTTCTTACCCTCCACGGGTAGCTTTACCGATGCCTTTTCGATCGTTGATAGTGATTCGGATGGAGACGGCTTCCCCGACAGCGTCGAGTCGTACGCCGGGACGGCCCCGGCGTACGACTGCGGGCCGCCTGCCACGCTCGGCCCGCCGAGCCCGGTGTGGACCGCCGACTTGAGCACTGCAGGCGGCAGCGTGAACAAACTCGATCTTCAGGACCTCGGCACCTACGTAGCGCCCGTGAGCAGGCTCAACGTCACGGCGGGGTCCCCGGACTACAGCCCGAGGTGGGACCTGAACGCCGACGGCGTCCTCAACGTCGCCGATATGGCCGAGATCTCGATCCTCCACCCGCCCATGTTCAACGGCCAGCGGGCGTACGGTGGGCCCGCGTGCGTTCCGTAGCCGTCTAGAACCAGCGCCAGAGCCAAACGCGCTCGAAGCCCAGCTTCGCCCAGTGCCAGCGGCGGTTCGGCCCGCGCAGCTTTACGTCCGGCGCCGGGTCTGCGAAGTAGTTCCCGGCTATGTAGGCGGCCTTCCCCGCCTCCGTGCTCATGAAGCAGCCGCCCTGCCCACCGAACGCCCAGATGGGCTCCCCGCCCGCGATCTCGGCCGCGATGTTGCGCGCGACGACCTCGGCTTGGCCGTGCGCGAAGACGCCCGTCTTTGGCAGCGCCTGGCCGTCGCCGAGCGGGGTGACCGTCGAATCGCCGATTGCGTAGACGTCCTCAAAGGAAGTAGCGAGCGTCTCCCGGTCGACCTCGACCCACCCGTTTTCCGCCGCAAGCCCGCTTTGCCGCAGCACCAGCGGGCAGTGGTGCAATGGCGTCGCGATCAGCAGGTCGAACGGTGTGGTCTTTCCGTCTTCGAACCGCGCCTCACTCGAGCGGTGGTCCACTTCCACCACCTTCGCCTGCGGCGTAAAATCGATCCCTCGCTGCTCGAGCAGCTCGACGATTCGCTGACCCATGCGCCCTGTCGCCGCGCCCAGCGGCAGCGCCTCCGGAGTGAAGACGTTGATCTCAACCTCATCCCGTATCTTGCGCCGACGGAAGCGTCCGTCCAGCAGCAGCGCGGCCTCGTAGACCGCAGCGGGACACTTGTACGGCAGCGCGCTCACAACGATCGCGATGCGTCCGGACGCGAACGTCTCCAAACGCTCGAACAGCCCCTCCGCACCATCCAGATGGTAGAAGGTGCACGACTGGCCGAGGCCGGGGATCTCATCAGAGGAGTACTGCGCGCCCAGAGCAACAATAAGGTAGTCGTACGCTACCTCCTGGTCGGCGACGATGACGCGCTTGTTCGCGGCATCAATTCTCTCCACCTCGCCCAGCACGAACTCGATGCCCTTCTTGGCCAGTGAGCGGAGGTCGCGCGAGATCCGCCGCGCGTCCCGCTTCCCGAGCATCACCCAGGTGTACGACGGCGCAAACGAATACTGCGGCGTTCGATCGACGAGCACGACGCGGTGCTCCCGGCCAAGCATCCGGCGCAGCCGATGCGCGGCGACGAGGCCGCCGGTACCGCCGCCGAGGATGAGGACGGTCTTGCCCGGCACGGGCGCTCTACTTGAGCCCGATGAGCCGTTCCAGCCCCACGACGAGGCCAGGGTGCTCGATTACGTGACGGACGGCGAGGAGAACCCCAGGCATGAACGACTCGCGGCCCAGCGTATCGTGGCGGATCGTAAGCACCTCTCCCGGACCGCCGAGGATCACCTCCTGGTGCGCGACGAGGCCAGGAAGACGCACGCTATGGATCGTCACGCCAGAGACTTCACCACCGCGGGTCCCTGAAAGGTTCTCGCGCTGCGTCGGCGCGCGGGAGAACGGCTTACCGCGCGCCTCGGCCATGCCTTTCGCCGTCGCGACCGCCGTTCCGGAGGGCGCGTCTACTTTTCGGTCGTGGTGCAGCTCGATGATCTCCGCACTTCCGTAGAACCGCGCGGCCGTCTTTGCCATATGCTGCATTAGAATCGCTCCGAGCGCGAAGTTCGGCGCGATTACGGCGCCGAGCTGCCGCTTTTCGCACTCCACCTCCAGGTGCTGCGCGAATTCGTCCCCGAGGCCGCTCGTCCCGATCACCAGCCGTACACCGGCCTCAAGCGCCGCTTCCGCGAGGCGCGGCGTCCACTCCGCGTTAGTGAAATCGACCGCGACATCGGGTCGCGTCTCTTTGATCACTGCCGCCACGTCGGCGCTGAACGGAACGGCGGCCGACCCGTCGGGTAGCGGGATCGAATCAGCGTCGGCGTAAAGATCGACCACGCAGGCCGGTTCGAGGTCGTCCTCGCGACAGACGGCTGCCAGTACTTCGCGGCCCATCTTGCCGCTGCCGCTAATCAAGACGCGAATTCTCATGCGCCAATCATACGGCAGGGGCGGGTCCCAGACCCGCCCCTGCTCGCTTCGCGCTATGCTACCAGCGCTTCATAGGCGCTGGGGGTGGGGGTGGGGGTGGGCTGCCGGGGTCCCGCCGAAAGCCAGCGCCCCCGCCGGATCCGCCACCGCCTCCACCGCCGCGCGGGCGGCCGCCGCCATAGCCGCCACCACCGCCTCCGCCGTAGCCACCGCCGCCGGGGCGGCCACCGCCACCGTAGCCGCCGCCACCGCCGCCGCGCGGTCGGCCGTTACCGCCGCCGCGCCCACCGCGGTCACGCCCGCGGTCGTAGTCGCGCCGAGGCGGCCCGCCGCCGCGGGCCTCTCGCCCCGCTTGCTGGTCGCGCTGTGACGCGGCGAGCGCCTCCTCCGGATTAAGCCCTTCGAGCACAGCGCGCCGCGATAGA
>CAYZLC010000075.1:0-2549 GCA_964479365.1 uncultured Dehalococcoidia bacterium | reverse complement strand
CCTTTCCGGGCAGGATCTCGACAAACGCGCCGAAGTTGGTCAGGCGCGTCACCGTGCCGGTGTACGTCTCGCCGACTTCGACGTCCTTCGTCAGGCTCTCGATAATGCTGATAGCCTTCTGCGCCATTTCTTCGCTTGATGAGCCCACGAAGACCGTGCCGTCGTCCTCGATGTCGATTGAGCAACGCGTCTCCTCGATGATCGACCGGATGACACGGCCGCCGGGGCCGATGACGAGCCCGATCTTCTCCTGAGGGATCGAGATGCGGTACATCCGGGGCGCGTACGGTGAAAGTTCCGTCCGCGGCGTCGGGATCGCCTCCAGCATCTTGTTCAGGATGAACAGCCGCGCCTCCCGCGCCTGCGCCATCGCCTTCTCCATAATCTCGTAGCTCAGCCCCTTGATCTTGATGTCCATCTGGAGGGCGGTGATGCCCTCTGCCGTCCCCGCTACTTTGAAGTCCATGTCCCCGTAGTGGTCTTCCATGCCGGCGATGTCCGTAAGGATCTTGTAGTCCTCGTCCTGTTTGATCAGCCCCATCGCTATCCCGGCGACAGGCGACTTGATGGGCACGCCCGCGTCCATCAGAGCCAACGTGCTGCCACAAGTGCTGGCCATGGACGTGCTGCCGTTGCTGGAGAGCACCTCGGACACCAGGCGGATGGTGTATGGGAACGTGTCCTCGTCCGGGATCATCGGCGACAACCCCCGCTCGGCGAGAGCGCCGTGGCCAATATCGCGGCGGCTGGGCCCGCGCAGCGGTCGTGTCTCGCCCACCGAGAACGGCGGGAAGTTGTAATGATGGATGAAGCGCCGCGTCTCTTCCGGCTCCAGCCCGTCCAGCTTCTGCTGGTCCCCCATCGAACCAAGCGTCGCTATAGTCAGCACCTGCGTCTCGCCTCTAGTGAAGAGCCCGGAGCCGTGCGTGCGGGGCAGCAAACCGACTTCGGCGCTTATGGCGCGGATCTCGTCGGGCTTTCGGCCGTCCGGCCGCACACCGTCCTCGACGATGCGTCGGCGAACGAGGTCCTTGAGATGGCCGTCCAGGGCCGCCTTCAAGAACTCCGGCGGGTAGTGCTCGCTGAGCTCCTTGAGCAACTCGGCTCGCGCCTGGTGCATCAATTCAGCGCGCTCGTCCTTGGCGGCGGCGAAAAGGTCCCAGTCGCGTGAGTTCGCGAACTCGATGACCGCCGCACTTACCTCATCCGGCACCCCCGAGGGCTCGAAGGCGAACTTGGGCTTGCCTACGCGCTTCGCCATCTCCTCCTGGAGCTCGACGATCTGTCGGTTTACCTCCTGCGCGAGTTGGATCGCGTCCAGGATCACGCTCTCGGAGACCTCGTTGGCCCCGGCCTCCACCATGACGACGGCGTCCTTTGTACCGGCGACGACGATCTCGAGCGCGCTGTCCTTCAGCTGCGCGAACGTGGGATTGACGACGAACGCGCCTTCAATATATGCCACCCGCGTGCCGGAGACCGGACCGCCGAACGGGATGTCCGAGATCGTGAGCGCCGTGGAGGCGCCGATGATCGAGAGGATATCCGGGTCGTTCTCCTGGTCCGCCGAGAGCGTCGTCACTGTGATCTGCACGTCGTTCCGCATTCCCTTAGGGAAGAGCGGGCGCAGGGGACGGTCCGTCAGGCGGGCGGTGAGAATGCCCGCGGTGCTGGGCCGCCCCTCACGGCGGAACCAGCCGCCGGGGATCTTGCCCGCGGCGTACAACCGCTCCTCGTAATCCACCGTTAACGGGAAGAAATCGATCCCCTCGCGCGGCTCTGCGCTCATGCAGGCGGTGACCAGTATTACTGTATCACCGTAGCGCATCGTCACCGCTCCGTTCGCCAGACCGGCGACCTTGCCGACTTCGAGGCTGAGAGGGCGCCCTCCCACCTCCCGTTCGAAGATTTCTGCGCTCAAGAGTAGGCCTCCAACTCTATGAATGGTCCCATGGGATACTCATTTTTCAGGCATCACAGGGGGCATGCTTTCCGATTTCAATGCGTATTCGATTGGGCCTCGCCGTTGGCTGGCTTGCATGGGCTCCTGCCCTTATAGTGCCCCGCCACAGGCGGGGGCGCCGGTTCTATTCCGGCGGCATCGGGCCTAAACTGCGCCCGGCTCTCCACATAAGAACGAGAAAGGCCCCCGCTTCTATTTGCGGAGGCCAAGTCGTGCGATTAGCGCCTTGTAGCGCGCCGGCTCTGTCCGGCTGAGATAGCGTAGCAGCCCGCGCCGCTGTCCCACGAGTTTCATGAGACCGCGCTGGGAGTGGTGGTCCTTCCGGTGCTCGCGCAGGTGGTCAGTCAATTCACGGACCCGCTCCGTAAGCAACGCAACCTGTACGTCTGAGGAACCAGTGTCTCCGGGATGCACTTGGTTGGCGGAGGCAAGATCCGCCTTCTGTTCTGTCGTCAGCATCCTCTACGCGCTTAGCCTATCGCCTTCTTCGTTCTTCGGGCGCAGTATAGCACGCCGCCCTCGCATCCGGCAACGAAACGTTATACTGGCCGTAGTTATGCTGATGCTGCCGGCGCGCGATTGCAAT
>CAYZLC010000074.1:0-8320 GCA_964479365.1 uncultured Dehalococcoidia bacterium | reverse complement strand
AGGATGAGCGCGGCGCCGGCCCTTACGTCCAGCGCTTGCACGTGTGTCCCATGCAGCGGAGTTGGCCCGCTAATGATAGCAGTGGTTGTGCCCGTCGTCACTACGTCGGCGCCGAGCTTGCGGAGTTCGCCGGCGTAGAGGAGGCGGTTGTCGAAGACGCGCTCGTGGATGTAGCTGACGCCGCGGGCCTGCGTGAGAAGGACGGCGACCATGGCCTGGAGGTCGGTCGCGAGGCCGGGATACGGAAGAGCCTGGACCGTGAGCGGCTTGAGTTCGGCTGCGCCGCGCGCCCAGAGGCGGTCGCCCGTAACTTCGATGTGGACGCCGGCCTCGCGGAGCTTGTGGGTCAGCGACTCTAGGTGCAGCGGGCAGGCGCCGCGCACCTCGATCTCGCCCTGTGTGAGCGCCGCCGCGATGGTGTACGTTCCCGCCTCCAGGCGGTCGGGGATGATCTCGTACTCGCAGCCGTGCAGTCGCTCGACGCCCTCGATCTCGATCGTGTGCGAGCCGTGGCCGGAGATGCGCGCGCCCATGCGGACGAGCATCTCGGCGGAGCCCTGGACCTCCGGTTCGGCGGCGGCGTTGACGATTCTAGTGCGGCCGCGCGCTGTCACGGCGGCGAGCATAAGGTTCTGGGTGCCCAGAACGCTGGGGTAGTCGGCGAAGAGCGCCGCGCCTTCGAGCGGCTTCTTCGCGTGGGCGACGAAGCGGTCGCCGTCGCGGGAGACGTCGGCGCCGAGGGCGGCGAAGCCGGAGAGGTGTACGTCGATCGGGCGCTGGCCGATGACGTCGCCGCCGGGCTGGGGGCAGGAGGCCTCGCCTAAGCGCCCGAGGAGCGCGCCCATCACGAGGAAGCTGCCGCGGAGGCTGCCGGCGAGCTCCGTGGCGGGCGAGGAGCTATGCAGCTTGGCCGCATTGATGCGCAAAGTGTGGGGACCGGCCCAGTCGACGGTCGCGCCGATGCTGCGGAGCACCTGGGCCATCTGCTCGACGTCGCCGATGTCGGGGACGTTCTTGAGGACGCACTCTTCGGAGACGAGCAGCGCGGCGGCCATGGCACCGAGGGTGGCGTTTTTGGAGCCACTGACGCTGACGGTGCCGTGGAGGGGGTGCCCGCCCTCGATGACGAGGGCGTTCGTCTTACGCTGCGGAGACATCGTGCGGTCCCGGGTTAGACGCCGGGCGGCCCCGGCCTGACGCCGGTGCGCCGGCGCCTGCGCTCCGCCACCTTGAGGCGAAGGAGGGCTCGTTGCAACTCGGCCGCCACGCGAGCCAGATCGACGTCCGTCTCGCGTTGTTCGAGCTGGCGCTCGGCCCGCCGGCGGGCCTCCTCGGCGCGGGCCACGTCGATCTCCTCGGCGCGCTCGGCGGCGTCGGCGAGGATCGTCACGCGGTCGTCGCGCACCTCCAGGAAGCCGCCGGTGATCGCCATTTCGGTCTCGTCGTTCGCCTTCTTGATGCGCATGACGCCGGGCTTGATCATCGTGAGCAGCGGCGCGTGCATCGGGAGGACCGTCAGTTCACCCTCGATGCCGGGCGCGACGACCTCGTCCACGCCCTCTTCGGAGAGGACGAGGCGCTCGGCGGTGACGATGTCGACGGTTAGAGGCATTGGCCACCCCCATCACCGCCCGCCGGAAGGAGGAAGGGGGAAGGAGGAAGGAGCGCTGCTGCGGCGTCATTCTGAGGCACGAAGAATCCGTCGCGGCGAGAAGGTTCCCCTTTGAGCGACTGGCCTCGACCCAACCGTTCATTCCGAGTCCCGAGAGTCATTCGGATTTGCGGCGTGCTTTCGGGACAGGCCCTTCGTTCCTCAGGCTGACAGGTATCGGTCATCTCACCATCTCCTGGAGCAACTTCTTGAGCTTCGGCGTGTTCGCCAGCGCGTTTCGCATGCCTTCGATGTCGTCTTTTCCAACGACGAGGGGGCTGCGCTGGAAACGGCCGGCGTGGTCATAGTAGCAAAAGCGGACAGAGAGCGAGCCGTCTTCGAACTCGAGGAGTTGGATTGCGGGCTCGTGGTGCTCGGCGACGTAGGTCGCCTCTTCGGCGATGACGCCGCGGCCCCAGTGGAGGTCGAAGGGGCGCGGGGTGATGCGGGTGGCGCGAACGCTCATGGCCGGGCGGACGCCCCGAGCAGAGTTGAAGCTCTGCAGCTACTGTGCATTTAGGCGGCTTCTTTCTCCATGCGTTCTGCTTGCTCGCCGGCTTCTTCGATGGCGCCTACCATGTAGAAGGCCTGCTCCGGGAGGTGGTCCCACTTGCCGTCGAGGATCTCGCGGAAGCCGCGGACGGTGTCTTTGACGGGGACGTAGCGGCCCTCGCGGCCGGTGAAGACCTCGGCGACGAACATCGGCTGCGTGAGGAAGCGCTGGATGCGGCGGGCCCGCGCGACGGCGAGCTTGTCCTCTTCCGAGAGCTCCTCCGTGCCGAGGATGGCGATGATGTCCTGGAGGTCTCTGTAGCGCTGGAGGACGGCCTGCACGCCTCGGGCAGTGTTGTAGTGGTCCTCGCCGACGAGCCTCGGGTCGAGGATGCGCGAGAAGGAGGCGAGCGGATCTACGGCGGGATAGAGGGCCTGCTCGACAAGCGCGCGTTCGAGGGCGATGACGGCGTCCAGGTGGCCGAACGTGGTGGCGATGCCGGGGTCGGTGTAGTCGTCCGCGGGGACGTAGATCGCCTGGAAGGAGGTGATCGAGCCGCGCTTGGTGGAGGTGATGCGCTCCTCGAGCGCGCCCATGTCGGTCGCGAGCGTCGGCTGGTAGCCCACAGCCGAGGGCATGCGGCCGAGGAGAGCCGAGACCTCCATGTTCGCGAGGATATACCGGTAGACGTTGTCGATGAAGAGCAGCACGTCCTGGCCTTCAACGTCCCGGAAGTACTCAGCCATCGTCACGCCAGTGAGGCCGATGCGCGCGCGGACGCCGGGCGGCTCGTTCATCTGGCCGAAGACCAGCGCCGTCTTCTCGAGAACACCTGACTCTCGCATCTCGTGCCAGAGGTCGTTGCCCTCGCGGGAGCGTTCGCCGACGCCCGCGAACACGGAGAAGCCCCCGTGCTCCCTAGCGATATTGCGAATCAGCTCCTGGATGATCACCGTCTTGCCGACGCCGGCGCCGCCGTAGGCGCCGACCTTGCCGCCCCTGGTGAACGGCGAGACGAGGTCGAGCACCTTGATACCGGTCTCCAGCACCTGCGGCACGGTCTCGAGCTCCTCGAAGGTCGGCGCGGGGCGGTGGATCGGCCAGTGCTCGTCCGCCTTGACGTCGCCGAGGCCGTCGAGCGGCTCGCCGAGGACGTTGAACAGTCGCCCGAGCGACGCCTGCCCGACCGGTACCCTGATCGGATCGCCGGTATCGACGGCGACCGCGCCGCGGCGGAGCCCGTCCGTCGTGTCCATTGTCAGCGCGCGCACCCAGTTGTTGCCCAGGTGCTGCTGGACTTCGGCGACGAGCTTCTTGCTGTCGCCCATGTCGATCTCGACGGCGTTATAGATGTCCGGCAGCGCCGACGCCGGGAACTCGACGTCAACGACGGTGCCGATTACCTGGACTACTTTGCCCGTAGTGCCTTTGGCCATGACCAGCCTCCTGAATTAGCCGCAGATTAACGCTGATTACTCGCAGATTGTCGCGGGAAATCGGTGATTATTGAGTTCTGCCAGATCGCCGTCATCTAATATCCTGCGTTCATCTGCGGAAAATCTGCGTCCATCTGCGGACTCATTTCGATGCCAGCGCTTCGACGCCGCCGGTGATGTCGAGCAGCTCGCTGGTGATGCTCTCCTGGCGGGCTTTGTTGTAGACAAGCGTGAGGTCGCGCATCAGGTCATTCGCGTTGTCGGTGGCGTTGCGCATGGCGACCATACGGGCTGATTGCTCGCTGGCGATTGCTTCCAGCGTGGCGGCGTAGACCTGCTGCTCGATGTAGCGGGGGAGGAGTTCGGCGAGGACGGTCTCGCGGTCTGGCTCGTAGATGTAGTCGATCGCCAGCGTTTCGGCTTCGGTCGGCGGCTCCACCGGGAGTAGCTTGAAGACTTCGGGCCGCTGGACGACGGTGTTCACGAACTGCATAAAGACGAGGTGCACCCGGTCGACGGCGCCGTCGATGAATTCCTGCATCGCGACCTGCGCAATAGGGCGCAGTTCGGCGTAGGTAGGGTTGTCGCCGATGGCGCTGAACTCCGCGATGACGTTCTGGCCCGTCCGGCGCATGAAATCCCTACCCTTGCGACCAACCGCAATGGTGCGCGCCGTCTTCGCCTGGTCCACGAGAAATTGCGCTGTGCGGCGATTGATTGTTGACGGCAAGCCGCCGCAGAGGCCGCGGTCCGGGGTTATCAGGATGAGGCCGATGTTTCGAACCTCCTCGGCTTGCCGCAGCAGCGGGTGGCGAGCCTCCGGGTCGATGAGGGGCAGCGTCTCAGCGAGGTCTGCCAGCACGAAGCGCATCTTCTCCGCGTAGGGCCTGCCGGCGAGCGCGTTGAGTTGGGCGCGGCGCATCTTCGAGGCGGCCACCAGCTCCATGGCGCGCGTGATCTTGGCGGTGCTCTGGATGCTGCGGATGCGCCGCCGGATCTGGCGGAGGGTACCGGCCATGGGTTACCTCCCCGCCGCCGCACGCCGTGGAAGGAGGAAGAAGGAAGGAGGAAGGAGACGAGACGACCTTTGGCACGAAGTCAGTTGATCTGATGTCGGGCCGCCGAGATTCTTCGCTCCGTGTGACGTGGAGGCGGGCGATCCGGTTAGTCGGTCGCCTATGCCAGAGTCCAATTGAAAGTGTGGCTCAGAATGACAGGGTAGCCAGCGTCCGAGCCCTGTGAGCCTGGGCAGACACGCAGGTCTGCCCCTACAAACGTTGTTCAATACGGCACGCTTTCCTTGAACTGCGTGATGGCCGCCTTTAGCTTCTCTTCTGTCTCCGGCGCGATCGTCTTCTTCTCTTCGATGCTCTTGAGTACCTCCGGGTGGTTCGATTCCATGTAGCGGTGGAACGCCCCTTCGAAGGCGCCCACTTTCGGAACTTCCACGTCGTTCATATGGGCGTTGACGGCGGCGTAGATGATGCTGACTTCCTGGCCCAGCGTGAGGGGCTGGAATTGAAGCTGTTTGAGAATCTCCGTCAAGCGCTGGCCCAGCTCGAGCTGGCGGCGGGTGGCGGCGTCTAGTTCGGCTGTCCCAAACTGCGCGAACGCCTGAAGCTCACGGTACTGGGCCAGGCCCATGCGCATGCCACCGGCTACCTGGCGCACTGCCTTGGTCTGCGCCGCGCCGCCGACGCGGGAGACGGAGAGCCCGGCGTTGATGGCAGGGCGGATGCCGGCGTTGAAGAGGTCGCTCTCCAGATAGATCTGTCCGTCGGTGATCGAGATGACGTTAGTCGGAACGTAGGCGGAAACGTCGCCGGCCTGGGTCTCGATGATGGGCAGGGCGGTCAGGGAGCCGCCGCCGTGCTCGGGGGAGAGCTTGGCCGCGCGCTCGAGCAGGCGGCTGTGCAGGTAGAAGACGTCGCCCGGGTAGGCTTCGCGACCGGGTGGCCGGCGCAGGAGCAGTGACATCTGGCGGTAGGCCCAGGCGTGTTTCGAGAGGTCATCGTAGATGACGAGCCCGTCCTTGCCGTTGTCCAGGAACTCCTCGCCGATCGCGCAGCCGGAATACGGCGCGAGGTACTGTAGCGAGGCGGGGTCGGCGGCGTTGGCCGCGACGACGATCGTGTGAGCCATTGCGCCGTGCTCTTCCAGCGTCGCGACGACCTGCGCTACCTTGGAGGCCTGCTGGCCGATCGCGACGTAGATGCAAATGAGGTCTCCGCCCTTCTGCGCGATGATCGTGTCGAGGCAGATGGCGGTCTTGCCGGTGAAGCGGTCACCGATGATCAACTCTCGCTGGCCGCGGCCAATCGGGATCATGGCGTCGATCGCCTTCACGCCGGTGTGAACCGGCGTGTTGACGCCTGCCCGCACGACGACGTTCGGGGCGATACGTTCGACGGGCCGCTGTTTGTCCGATGGGACCGGCCCCTTGCCGTCGATAGGCTGGCCCAGTGGATCCACAACGCGGCCGATAAGCCCATCGCCAACGGCCACCTGCACGATGCGGCCAGTGGTCCGCACTTCGTCGCCCTCTTTGATGTGAGTGTAGTCGCCGAGGATGATGGCGCCGACGGTGTCCTCTTCCAGGTTCAGCGCCATGCCCATGATGCCGTTCGGGAACTCCAACAGCTCGCTGTACATCGCGTTTTGAAGGCCGTACACCTGGGCGATTCCGTCTCCCGACTCCACCACCGTGCCCACGTCCACCGCGGTAACGGCGCCGCCGAACTGCTCTATCTGCTGGCGAATGATCGAGGCTATTTCTTCTGGTTTGACGGCCATTGTTGTCTCCTTCGGCGAGCGCGGCGGCGTGCGCCCCAGCGGGGCGCATCTACGCCTCTGGTTATTCCTCCGTGGTCTCCGTTTCCCTTAGCCACGAGCGTATCTGGGAGGCGTGTTCCTGGTAGTGAGCGAAGGTGTCAGCGCCGAAGCTGAAGACCACCGTCCCATCCTTGATTGGCTGGTCCAGCTTTTCCTCAGGAAAGCCTTCTAGCGCGGCGCGGGCCGCCTGGTGCGCGCGTTCCCATTCCTCTCGCAGCTGCGCGAGCGTCTTGCCCTCGCGTGCGGCTGACTCGCGGGCGTTCCAGTCGTTCAGCGCGCTCTCGTCTTCCGGGCCCGGTATCTCGTCGGCCCGGCCGGCGTTCACCTGAGCCAGCGTGTTTGCCGCCCGGTCTGACCAGAAGGCCATGTGTCCGAGCAGGTCCTTGACGGACCATTGCTCCACCACGCCGGGCGCCAGCATTTCGGCTTCCGACATCGAGTCGACCACTGCGCGGAGTTCGTTCCACGAATGGTCCAGCGATTTGAGGACGTCAGACCTGGACGTCACGTGCGCGCTCCTGTCAGCCGCCGCTTGAGCGCGAGCAGCCGACTCTTCGTGCTGCCATCGATCAGGCGGTCGCCGATGCGGACGACCAATCCACCGAGGATGCTCTCGTCGGTTTCTGTCTCAAGGATGACCTCGCCGCCGGTGATCTCCCGTAGCCGCTGTTCGACGGCCCGCTCATCCTCTTTCGAAAGAGGGACGGCGCTCGTGACGGTCGCGTGCGAGACGCCTTTCGCCTCGTCGAGCAGCTCCTGGAAGGCCTGGGAGATTTGCGGTCCGAGGGATGTGCGCCCGCGGCGGAGCAGGAGTCGGGCCAGATTCAGCACGAGCGGATCGACGCCGGCAAGCGCTCGCTCGACCAATTGCAGCTTCTGCGCGGCCGGCACACGCGTGTTCTCGAGCAACGTACGGGCCTGCTCGTCGCCGAAGAGGGCGGCCATCGCAGAGAGTCCGGCCGACCATTCCTCTTCCTTGCGGTCTTCTCGCGCGAGCAGGTGGGCAGCTTCGGCGTAGCGCTTGGCGGCGATATCCCGGATCACGTCTGTGCGCGTCCCCCGTCCGCACCGACCGTGGGCGCCTCCGCGAGGACCTCCTGGATCAACCGGCGGTGCTTGTCGGCGTCCAGCTCTTCCTTGATCACTCGCTCGGCGGCGGTGATCGTGAGGTCCGCGAACTCGCGGCGCAGGTCGGCGATGGCGCTGTCACGCTCGAGCTGGATCTCGCGGCGGGCGCGCTCCAGCAATTGCTCAGCTTCGGTCCGCGCCGCCTGCCGGGCCTCTTCCTGAATACGGGAGGAGATCTGCTGGGCTTGTGTGATCAACCCCTGGCCCTCCTGACGGGCTTTGTCCAGCTCGTTGGCCACTTCCTGCTCCGTCTGCGAGAGACGGCGCTTCGCTTCGTCGCTCGCATCAAGCCCCTCCTTGATGCGCTGTTTGCGCTCGTCGAGGATGCGCAGGAGGGGCTTGTAGAGGAGGAGCCGAAAAATGACGAGGAGCAGCGCAAAGTTGATCATCTGGGCGACTAGAGCAGGGAGGTTGAATCCCAGCGCGCCGATGCCGAGAAATACTGGTTCCATAGTCAACACCCAATCGGGGCGGCTTAGAAGCGCCCGGCTAGAACACGAACCCGATCATCACCGCCGTGACGAGGGCGTAGATGGCGATAGCCTCAGCGAACGCAAGGCCAAGGATCATGTTGGTCTGGATCACCGGCTGTGCCTCTGGGTTGCGGCCCAGGGCCTCCATGGCGCGGCCGACCAGATTGCCGATCGCGATGGCGGGCCCGAAGGAACCGAGGCCCATCGCCAGGCCGGCGCCGATGAACTTCATGCCGTCGTCGGAGATCGAAATCGTTGTCGATTCCTGAGCGACGACGCGGGCCGCGTCGACGGCCGGTGGAACAAG
>CAYZLC010000073.1:0-8449 GCA_964479365.1 uncultured Dehalococcoidia bacterium | reverse complement strand
CGGCGACACCATGAGATCGGTGGCGCCGAGGGGGCGGAGCTGCATGCCGCCAATGGTAGCAGATACTGAAATGACCGCGTGAGGACCCCAGGACTCCGCGTTACCACGGGCGTCCGAGTCTCGCCGACGAATCCGCTTGGTCAGGGTGTCGGTGTTGGTTTAGGAGCAGATGATTGTGTTGGGATTGGCGAGGGGGTCGCGGCCGTCGTCGGTGCGGGTGTTGGTGCGGGTGTAGGGGCGGCCGTCGGTGCGGGGGTGGGCGCGGGGGACGGCGATGGCGTCTCGAGGCCGGGTGTTGGCGTCCCGAAGTTGGGCGTTGGCACCGGCGTCTCGCGCTGAGTGGGCGATGGTGACGGTGATCTGGTCGGGCGCGGCGTCTCCGTGGCCGCGATAACTTCGAACGGCCCCACATGAACGGTGCTCGTCCAGCGCCCGTCGTTGTCCTGAGTGCGCAGGTGAAAGTACCAGCTGTCCGGGTCAAGAGGCGGGCTCGTCGTGCCGGTGGCCGAGCCGGGCAGGTCGCCCTCCGTATCAGGGAGGTCGCGCCGTTCGGGACTCCACAGGATGGAATACGCCTGTGCGTCCGGGACGGCGGTCCATTCCATCTCGATCCTGTTGTCGCTCGATTGCTCGCCGGGTTCACGGTCCGTGCTGTGCACGTCGGAGGGGTCACTGATCGCGGCGCCGCCACTGCCCCCGCCGGAGGCGAACACGAGCATGCCCGCTACCAACGCGACAATGAGGGCCAGGGCCCCGCCGACGACGACGGCGATTCTGAGCGGGCCGCGAGAGACGGGCAAGGGTCCGGTTCGGCCCCGAAGCAGACGGTCTCGCCAAACAGGGACGCCGCTGATGCGGGCGGAGATATTTTGCCAGATGGCGGCCTTGACGCCGGGTGCGGCCGGGACGAGCGCGAGTCCGGCGAAGACCTCCAGCGGTGAGACGAACCGCCGCTTGTTGGCCTGGCAGCGCTGGCATATCTTGAGGTGGTTCTGGAGCACCCGGCGGGTCTCGCGCGTGTATTCGATGATTTGCGTCTCTGTTAAAAGCATGTCCAGTTCGCGGCACTCCGCGCGCCCACGGCGCATGAGAAGAACGTAAGTAACCGACTCCACCAGAACGTCGCGTAGGCGTGTGAGCATCGTGTAGATGTTTCCCCTGGTGAGATGGAGGCTCTCGGCCAGTTCCTCGGCGCTCAGGCCGCGCCTGAGATGCATGTCGAGGAGGGAGTATTGCTTTGGACTCAGGGCCGCTGCCGAGCTCCACACCAGCTCCGTCATCTCATTGTCCTCGAGAACCGCCTCGGCGCTCGAAGAGCGTGACGGATCAGGTTGCGCGAAGAGTGGCGGGCCTCCGCCTCCCTCAGTCGGCTCGTCGCCGGAGCCAAGGCGCTTGCCGTAGCGCATCTCATCGATGGCGCTGTTGCGGGCGATGGTATACAGCCAGGCCTTCACGTTGGAGCCGCTTCTTCCCTTCTGCATGCTCTCCCGGGCCTTCGTGAACGTCTTCTGCACGACTTCGGCCGCGGTGTCCGCACGCCCGGCTGTTCGCACGGCGATGTCGTAGATGTCGTCGAAGTAGCGCTCGTACAAAGTCGGGAAGGCGGGTATGTTCCCCATCGCTGCTTGAGCGGTGACGTCTTCGTCCGGCTGCTCTTGATCTCTAGCGGCCTGCATCTCCTCGTCCACAGCGAACTAATTCTACTCCTGCGCAGAGAAATGGGAGGCGGGAGAAAAGAAGGGGGGTGTCTTTCAAGGTATAGCGCCGGATATTCTGAGATCGGAATGTTTCACGCGGATGGCCTCTCTAAGTCCTACGGTGGACTCGATGTGCTCGAGGACGTCTCGTTCGTCGTCGGTGGCGGTGAGCGCGTCGGGTTGGTGGGGCCAAACGGCGCGGGCAAGACGACACTGCTTCGGCTGCTCGCCGGTGAAGACGAAGCGGACACTGGAACAGCAGGCCATCGCGGGTCGTTGGGTTACCTGCGTCAGGAGGCCGGTCTCGACCCGAGGCGGCCGCTCGTAGAGGAGCTGTGGACCGCGTTCCCGGAGGCGCGCGAGACGGAGGCGCGCTTGAACGAGGTCGCGGCGCGCATCGAACGCGGCGAAGGCGACATCGACGCATTGATCGCGGAGCAGGGTGATCTATTCGACCGGTTCGAGCTTCTGGACGGCTATCGAATCGAACGCAGGATCGGGCGCGTCTTGGGCGGGCTCGGCTTCGCGCCAGGCGACCGAACAAAGCTCTGCGGGGAGTACAGCGGCGGTTGGCAGATGCGCATCGCGCTGGCGAAGGTGCTCGTACGCCGCCCGGAGTGCGTGTTGCTGGACGAGCCGACGAACCACCTCGACGCCGCCTCGCGCGACTGGCTGGTGGAAGACCTGATTACGCATCGCTGGACGGTCCTGATCGTGACGCACGACGGCGCATTCCTGGATCGCGTGACGGACCGCATCCTGGAGCTGCGCGAACGGGGCATCGAGAGCTATGCGGGCAACTACAGCGATTACCAGCGCCAGAAGGCCGCGCGGCTCCAGCAGCAGGACCGCGAGGCGGGAAGGCAGGAGCGAGAGCTCGCGCGGCAACAGCGCTTCATCGACCGCTTTCGCGCAAAGTCGAGCAAGGCGACCCTCGTCAAGAGCCGCGAGAAGGCGCTGGCGAAGATAGAACGAGTCGAGCGCCCGCGTTGGGAATCGGAGGTGCACATCGCGCTTTCAGCGGACGGGCGCACGGAGCACGACGTTCTGGTAATGGAGGGCATTAGCCACGCCTACGGCGATAACGTCGTGTTGATCGATGCGGGCCTGCACGTTGAGCGCGGGCAGAAAGCGGTCTTCATCGGCCCGAACGGGAGCGGGAAGACAACGCTGCTACGCATCGCGGCCGGTCTGTTGGACCCGCTGGAGGGAGTTGTGCGTTGGGCGCCGAAGGCGCGCGCCGGATACTATGACCAGCACCAGGACGAGGCGCTGGACCGCGCGCGCACGGTGCTGGAAGAGGCGGCGAGTGTCGCTCCCGATGAACCCGAGGTGAAGCTGCGGACAGTGCTGGGGCAGTTCTTGTTCCGCGGCGACGACGTCTTCAAGACGATCGACCTCCTGTCAGGCGGAGAACGTAGCCGCGTGGCGCTCGCCAAGCTCGTGCTCCAGCCTACCAACGTGCTCATCCTGGACGAGCCGACCAACCACCTCGACCGCTCGACGCGGCGCAAGCTGCTGGACGTGCTGGAGAAGTACGACGGGACGATCCTCTGCGCCGCGCACGACCCGGGCATCCTCGATCGGGTCGCCACCCGTGTCTATGAGGTCACGGACGGCGCCGTGCGGGAGCTAATCGAACGGCGACCGACGAGCGAGCTCTAGGGCTCGTATTCGCCCGCCTGCGGCCGTAGCGGAACTTTACCGAAAAATACTAGATTTCCAGTATGTATTTCGCTTCGCATCTGATGTAAAATGCACGCACTTCCTAACACCCGCGCTTAGGAACCAGCGGAATGCGAGCGAACCGAGGACGTCACGGCTATGGGTCACGGAGCGGATACCGGCGGGGTTTTCACCCCATTTGTCGGCCGCAACGAAGAGCTGGAGCAGATAAGACGGTGCTTCATTGAAGCCTGTTCCGGGCGCCCGCGACTTGCGCTCATCGCGGGCGAGGCGGGGATGGGCAAGACATGTCTCCTGAACCGGCTCCGGCCTGAGCTGGAGCGCGACAGCATCGTACTCTCCGGGCGGTGCTACGAGGATACGACGATGCCCTATGTGCCATGGGTCGAGGCACTCCGCTCTTGTCTTGAGCAGAAACCGGACGCGTGCGCGTCATTGGGCGAAGTGGAGGCGGAAATCATCTCGCGACTCATGGGTAAATCAAAGAGAGAGAGCCGTATCGGGCACGCGCCGTCCGCTGTAGAGAGTGAGCAGCTTCAGTTGTCCCTCGCTATGGTGAACCTCCTGGCCTCAGTTTCCCAACAGAGCCCGCTCACCCTCATAATCAACGATCTGCACTGGGCGGACGCCGCCTCCCTGGAGCTTCTCTCCCAGTTGGTCTTCGCCTTAGCTGACAGCGCCGCGCACCAAAGATTGCCGGTCCTTGTGGTCGCCGCCTATCGCCCGGTCCAGGCCAGTGAGCGCGTCGGCAAAGCCATTGCGCGGTTGCAGCGGGAAGAGATCACCTGTCAGACTCTGGCACTCGCGGGATTACAGGAGCCGGAGATAGACGAGCTGGTCAGGGGGCTCGGCTTCGCCCGGCCCTCGCATCAACTGATCTCAACTCTCGTCGCGGCCACGGCGGGCAACCCGCTATTCATTCAGGAAGCGATGCGACACCTGTCGCAGCGTCGCGCATTGACTGAGCGTGGCGGCTATCTGGTCACGAACACCCCTCCCTCCGAACTCAAGCTGCCGGCCGAAGTCACGGATGCCATTGCTGCCCGTGCGCAAGCCCTCGACGAATCGCAGTTGAGCGTGCTGCGGCGGGCTGCAGTGTTGGGCGATGCGTTCGAATTTCGCGCTATATGCGCGGTAAGCGCGGCGGATGAGGACTCTCTTCTGGAGATGCTGGAGAGCCTGGTGCAGCAGCGGCTTCTGGCGACCGAGGGCGCTGAGTTCCGTTTCGCGCATCCTCTGATCAGGCAGGTTATTTACGGCGGCATCAGCGGGCCGCTACGGCAGAAGCTGCACCATCAGGTGGCGCAGGCCCTAGAGCGTCTCTATTCGGACAGCATCGATGAGCATATCGCCGAGATCGCCCACCATCTGGTGCACTCCGGCCCCGCTGCGGAGGCAGATAGAGTTGTCGAGTACGCCCGCAGGGCCGGCGACCATGCCCGCGGCATCTTCGCCTGGTGCGACGCCGCGCGCTACTACGAGGCGGCGCTGTCCGTCGCCCGCTCCAGTGACCGCTTCTCGGCTCATGATCTGGCCCAGCTGCATTACTGGGCCGGCGTCTCATACCAGCGGGACCAGGATGCGGGCCCTAGTGACGAGCACTTCGAAAGCGCGATCGAAGGGTTCCGGGAGACGGGTCATTCGCCCTGGCTGGTGCGAGCGCTAGCAGAGAAGCTCCGGATCCGCCTGACTATCGCCGCGGCGCCGATCGGAACGCTGGTCGACGTCCAGCCGCTGGAAGAGGCCGTGCATCTCCTCGGGGAGTCAGCGCCGGAGGTGCGAGCGCACGCTCTCGAGACGATGGCTACGGCCTATTTTCACGCGCGGCAGCCACAAAAGTCGGAAGAGCTGTCTAGAAAGTCGTTGGAGATCGCGCAGCGGATCCGCGACGAGAGTCTCTGCGCGCGCGCGGCGTCTACGCTTTCGCTGGCGCAGATGCAGACACTGCAGTTGGATGAGGCGCTGAAGAGCCAGGAGGAGGCGATTCGTTTCGCCAGGGCGACAGGAGAAGCTGACCGAGTCTGCTGGCCGCTCGTGCGCCGCTGCTTGGTCCTTATCTCCCGCGGGAGGCTGGATGACGCCGAGCGAGCGGCCGAGGAGGCCTGCGATCTAACCCACAGCGTGCGCGAGTGGGGGGAGTACTCTTTCGCCCTTTCGTATCGCGTATCCATCGCCTACCATCGCGGCGATTTCGAAGGACTCCAGCGTCATGCCGCGAGCGGAATGGCCGCCGCGCGTCGCTCACATTTCACCTGGGGATCGGTGACGCTGCTGCCGACACTGGCCAACGTCCGCTCCATGATGGGGGACTCCGACGAAGCGGAGGACACGATCAAGCTCATCGCCGACCCGGGAGAAGTCTTCGATGAGCCCGGACCGGCGCTCAACGCGATGGCAATCATCTATCGTTCTCTGATTAGGGCAAGGGCGGGGCAGCAGCAGGCCGCGAGCCAACTCCTGGAGCCGCTCCTGCCAACGGCGATGGAGTTCGCCCGCAGGGATCTGCATTCGCTGCCAAGTTACTGCGCGTTGGCTGAGGCCGGTAGCCTCATCGGAGACCAAGGTATGTCTCAGGCGTTCTATGAGCCGATCTCATCGGCGCACAATCGAGGGGCGCTGATTTGTCCGAGCTGGGGATTCCTGATACCGCGGGTGCTCGGGCTAATTGCTACTCATAACAGGTGGTGGGACAAGGCTGAGGCGCACTACGCCGAAGCCACAGAAATCGCAGCGCGGGCAGGAAGCCGGCCGGAACTTGCCCGCACCTATCTCGATCATGCCGAAATGCTCGCCGCTCGAGGAAGACGTGGCGACCGCGAGCGAGCGGCAGAACTACTGAACCAGGCTGCCCCCATCTTCGACCGCCTCAAGGCGGACCTATTCATCCGCCGCGTGGCGCATCTGGCCGAATCCCTAGAGGCGCGCGTGCTTGTGAAATCCGCCGCACCCCCTTTGTACCCGGGAAACCTGAGTCAGCGTGAGGTGGAAGTCCTCCGACTTGTGGCCAGAGGCCAGAGCAATCGGCAGATCGCCGATGAGCTCGTGCTTAGCGTCAAGACCGTCGCGAGGCATATGAGCAACATCTTCGACAAGATCGGCGTGGACAAGCGCACGGCGGCAGCCGCCTATGCCTTCGATCAGGGCCTGGTTGAGGACGCGCGCTCAAGCAGACCGGCGCCGGCGGAAGTCCGCCAGGAGGCTGAAGCCCGCAGTGACGAGGCCCCGGGCCGAACGCCACCGGCGGAGGCAAGCGGAGCTCCCGTTGAGCGGCGGCTCCTGGTAATCCTGTTCACGGATATGCAGGGCTCAACGGCCCTTACGGAACGCCTCGGCGACGCGCGGGCTCAGGAGCTCCTTCGGTCTCACAACGCAACAATTATGGATTGCCTCGCGAAGCACGAGGGGACGAAGATCAAGCACACCGGAGACGGGATCATGGCGTCGTTCCCCTCGGCCAGTGCCGCCATCGAATGCGCGCTAGATATCCAGCGGGCGTTTTCGCTACGCAACAGAGAGCGGCCTGAAACGGTAATGCACCTGCGCATTGGCCTGAACGCAGGTGAGCCGGTCGCAGAAGACGAGGACTTGTTTGGGACGGCCGTGCAGGCAGCGGCCCGTATCGCCGGACGCGCTCAGCCGGGGCAGATCCTCGTTTCGGACGTGGTGCGGCAACTGGCTGCGGGCAAGGACTTCGACTTCGCGGACTGTGGACGCGTGGCGCTGAAAGGGTTCAGTGAGCGCCAGCGGCTGTTCGAACTGCACTGGGCCGAATAGTAAAGGAGGACCAACCATGGGAGGTATGCCATTTCACCTGGAGAAGGGCTGCATGGGTCTGAGGTTCGATTACCTCTGCAGGAGCCCATTGGTACGCCAGTACCTGCTCGAGGAGCTTCTGCTGGGTAAAAACCCGTTCGTCGTCGCCGCGAACATCACAATTGGGACCATCACGATCGATGCAATAAACGACTCGAAGACGTCGTTCAAGACGAAACTGGACGCTCTACTGGCGTTGCCCCCCCTCGGCCAGTTCGACGCTGAGGAACGGCGCTCGGGCTTCGAATATGAAGGTGACCAGACCCACCTTCTGCCACTCAACAAGGACACCAGCGGGAACCGGGCGGCGTTCGTCGCATACTGGACAAATAAAACGGCGACGTGCGCAAACGTACTGCCCGCGATGCAATTGGCGATGATTATGGCTCTACAGGCGGCTACGCCCGCTCTCCCGGCTACGCCCGCTCTCCCGGCTACGCCCGGCCTCCCCAGGCCTCGAATCGATTTTTGGTGGGACTGCACGCTGGCCGACGGCGAATGTCCAACGGTGCAATGTTCGTTGGTCTCACCACGGGTGGCGAGGGTCTTGTTTATCACCGATCACGCCCCAAGCGCTGTTGCACCCCGCCCGGAGTGGGTGAACCCGAGAGCGAGCCTCGACTAGGCGGCGATGTACGTCCCTCGCTCCGTGAGCGTTCGCTGAGCGTAAGCCTCAGTATCTAGCGCACCCGCCGCTTACTGACCGCGCGGTAGTTGCGGCACGGCGCTGTGTTTCGCCGGCGCGTCAGACCATCTCACCGGTGCGTTCTGTGCGCTATGGGTAAGACTACCCACTGGGTGAGCCTTTCGGCGTTCTCGCTCGCCCTTCGAAATTGGGTAGTTCGTCCGATGTTGCTCTTTTCCCGGTTGGATAACCTGCGGGTAGCTGTTGAGGAAAGGAGGACACGAATGACTATGGCGCAACGAAGCACGATCGGGCAAGTGGCGCGTCCGCAGGCATGGCTAGCCGGTGTGCGCTTCTCGGCCAGGCTGGTTTCGGGCCCGCTGTCGGCGCTGGGGCGCATCGTGGCGGGACCGGGCGGTCGGCCTCGGCAGTACCCGCGTGACGGCTTCCCGGAGATCGAGTTGCACGAGATCGTGGCCGGCCGCAGGGACCGCTTTGACGGGCTCTTGTAGATGGTGGCGAGCGCCGGAGCTGCGGGAGCCCCGCCCTTCCGGGCCGATCAGGCAGGTGGTCCCCTCCGCCTGGGGCGTCCTTCCCCATGAAGGATTCCTGACCGGCCTCGAAGGGC
>CAYZLC010000072.1:0-8485 GCA_964479365.1 uncultured Dehalococcoidia bacterium | reverse complement strand
CTGTGCACCATAACTGCCCTACACACTCACGAAGGCTGGCGGCACGGCGGGCCCCTGCGTAGAATGGGCGCGACGTCGCTTCCAATTCGGAGGAGCCTCTGGCCATCACTCTCCAGGAACGATTTCTCGTCCAGGCCCCTGTACAGGCTGTCTGGGACTATCTCCTCGACCCAAATCGAGTAGTTGGCTGCATGGCGGGCGCCGTGCTGGAAGAGATCGGGAGCGATGGGACCTTCCTCGGTAGCGTGAAGGTGGCGGTGGGGCCAATCACGATGAGCTACAAGGGCCGAGTCCAGTTCACCGACGTGGAAGAAGCAAGCTATCGAGTCGAGCTGACCGCGGAAGGGCGCGAGGGCAGCGGCGGCACCGCCCGCGGCACGATGTCCAGCTCCATGCTGGCCAGGGAGGACGGGCAGACCGAAGTGACCGTCGACGTATCGGTCGACGTCACCGGCCGCATCGTCCAGCTCGGGCGCGGGCTGATGCAGGATGTGGCGGGCGAAATGTTCGGGCAGTTCGTTGCCTGCATGAAGCATCACCTTGAGGGCGCCAGGAGCGAATCTGCGCCCGAGGCGCGGCTCCGGGATGTAAAGGCGGTGGCCGTTGCACCGCTCGTCTTGCGCTCCGTGTGGAGGAGCATGCTGCGGCTGCTGCGTCGCATTCTGCGCCGGCCACCTCCCACCTGATGAGTCCCGCTTTCTCGCGAATTCGCGGTCAGAACCTTGACGCATCGGCGCGAACGCCTATTATGGTAACCGCCCAATTGGAAGGAGGCCCGCATGGCGCGTGCGATCACCGTTACTGTCAACGGCCAGAGACGTCAGCATGAAGTGGAACCGCGCCTGCTGCTGGTGCACTACCTGAGGGAGATCCTCGGTCTAACGGGAACCCACATCGGTTGTGACACCAGTCAGTGCGGGGCCTGCACGGTGTTCTACAACGGCGCCGCGGTAAAGTCCTGCACGATGTTTGCTGTGCAGGCAGACGGCAGCGAGGTGCTCACGGTGGAGGGCGTCGCCAGCAACGGCGAGCTCCACCCCATCCAGGAGGGGTTCTGGGAGGAGCACGGCTTGCAGTGCGGTTTCTGCACTCCCGGCATGATTATGGCCTCCTACCAACTGCTGAAAGACAACCCCAACCCCTCGGAGGCGGAGATCCGCCGGGCGATTGACGGCAACCTCTGCCGGTGCACCGGCTACCAGCACATCGTGAACGCAGTGGCGTCTGCCGCCCGCAAGAGAAAAGGATAGGCCCGCGATGGCTATCTCCAGAAGAGTTGGCGCCTGCATCAAGCGGCGGGAAGACCCGCGGCTGATCACTGGTGCCGCGACCTACGTCGACGACATCAAGCTCTACGACATGCAGTACATGACGCTCCTCCGGAGCGTCCACGCCCACGCGAAGATCACACGGGTGGACGCGAGTAAGGCGCTCGCCGCGCCCGGCGTCGTGGCGGTCCTCACGGGCGAGGACGTGTGCCGGGCTAGCGCACCGCTTCCCACGGCCGGCGGTGTCGAAGACCTGAAGGTGCCAGATCACGACTCGATGCCGGTGGACAAGGTGTGCCACCTCGGGCAGCCGCTCGCCGCGGTCATCGCCCGCGACCGTTACGCCGCCCGCGATGCGCTCGACATGATCGAGGTGGACTACGAGCCGCTGCCGGCGGTGGTGGACGTGGAGAAGGCGATGGAAGCGGGGTCTCCGCTTGTCCACGAGCAGTTCGGCTCGAACATCGCGTATACGTGGCTGGTAGAGGGCGGCGACGTAGAGCAGGCGTTCAAGGACGCCGACGTCGTGGTGAAGCAGCGGATGACCAACCAGCGGCTGATCCCGAACCCGATGGAGACGCGCGGAGTGGTCGCACAGTACGAACGCGGGCCTGGCACTCTGACGGTGTGGTCTTCGACGCAGATCCCGCACATCCTGCGCAGCTCTCTGGCGGCGCTGCTGAGCCTGGCCGAGAACAAGGTGCGGGTCGTGGCGCCAGAGGTGGGTGGTGGATTCGGCTGCAAGCTAAACATCTACGCGGAGGAAGTGATCGCCGCCGTCGCCGCGATGCGCGTCGGCAAACCGGTGAAGTGGGTGGAGGAACGCGCCGAAAGCTTCCTCGCCACGACCCACGGTCGCGACCAGGTAGCGTACGTTGAAGTGGCCGCGGCGAAGAACGGCACGATCCTTGGTCTGCGGATGAAGCTGATCGGCGACCTGGGCGCTTACCACCAGCTGTTCACGCCGGCGGTGCCTACATTCAGCGGTCTGATGTCCACTGGCGTCTACAAGATCGCGAACCTGCGGAGCGAGGTCCTGGGGGTCTTTACGAACAAGACACCGGTGGACGCTTACCGCGGCGCGGGCAGACCAGAAGCCACATACTACGTCGAGCGCATTGTGGATATGGTCGCGGCTGAGCTGGGTCTGGACCCCGTGGATGTTCGCCGCCGCAACTTCATCCCACCGGACGCCTTCCCCTACACGACGGCGTCCGGCCTGACTTACGACAGCGGCGATTACGAGCTGACGCTGAAGCGCGCGTTGGAGATGGCCAGCTACCAGAAGTTCCGGGAGGAGCAGGCGAAGGCGCGGCAGGCCGGCCGCTACGTGGGCATCGGCGTCTCGACGTACACGGAGATATGCGGCATCGGGCCTTCCGCGGCGCTCCCTGCGGCCGGCTGGGAAAGCGGCACGGTGCGCGTGGAGGCCAGCGGCAAGGCGACGGTGCTCACCGGCTCGTCGCCGCACGGGCAGGGCCAGGAGACGAGCTTCGCGCAGCTCGCTGCGGACGAGTTGGGCGTCCCGATCGACGACATCGTCGTCCTCCACGGCGATACGAGCGTCGTGGCGACCGGCGTTGGCACCTTCGGGAGCCGGAACACGGCTGTCGGCGGAGCCGCGCTGATGATGTGTCTCGTGAAGGTCAAGGACAAGGCGACCCGGCTCGCCGCGCACCTGATGGAGGCGCTGCCGGACGACATGGTGTACTCCGAAGGCCGCATCTATGTGAAGGGCCACGCGGACAAGGCGATGACGATCCAGGAGGTCGCGGCGGCCGCCTACCGAGCCGTCGGCCTGCCGCCGGACATGGAGCCGGGGATGGAGGCGACGAGCTTCTTCGAGCCTTCGAACTTCACGTTCCCATTCGGAGCGCACATCGCTCAGGTGGAGATCGACCCGGAGACAGGGGAGATCAGTCTGAACCGCTACATCGCGGTGGACGACTGCGGCAAAGCGATCAACCCGCTGCTGATCGACGGGCAGGTGCACGGTGGCATTACGCAGGGTATTGGCCAGGCGCTGTACGAGGAGGCGGTCTACGATGAGTCCGGACAGCTGTTGAGCGGTAGCCTCCTGGACTACGCGCTCCCGACCGCCGCTATGGTACCGACATACGAACTTGACCGCACGGAAACGCCGACGCCAGTGAATCCGATGGGCGCGAAGGGCGTTGGGGAGGCGGGCACGATCGGTGCGTCGGCAGCGGTCGTCAACGCTGCCGTGGACGCCCTGGCACACCTGGGCGTCCGGCACGTGGATATGCCCTTGAAGCCGGAGAAGATCTGGCGTCTGGTTCAAGAGGCGCGGGGAGGGGCGAAGACATGATCGCGACGGAGTTCGAATACCTGACGCCCTCCAGCGTGGACGAGGCGATATCGCTGTTAACGAAGCACGGCGACGAGGCCAAGCTGCTCGCCGGCGGGCACAGCCTGATCCCGATCATGAAGCTGCGCCTCGCCCAACCGAAGTACCTGATCGACATCGGACGCCTTCCTGGTCTGTCCGACGTCCGGGAGGACAGCGGTGCGATCGCGGTTGGCGGGCTCGTGACGCATCATACACTGGAGACGTCGGATCTCCTGAAGTCGAAGTTACCGCTGCTGCCGGAGACAGCTGCGCACGTGGCCGATGTGCAGGTGCGCAACCGCGGGACGATCGGCGGGAGCCTGGTACACGCCGACCCGGCGGCCGACCTGCCCGCGGCTACGCTGGCGCTCGGAGCGGAGTTGCACGTCGTTGGTCCCAAGGGCCGGCGGACGATCAAGGTCGACGACTTCTTCGTCGGCCTGCTGGCGACTGCGATCGCTCCGAACGAGATCCTGGCCGAAGTGCGCTTCCCGCTGCCTCCGCCGAAGACGGGCGCCGCCTACGTGAAGGTGCCCAACAAGGCGTCGCATTACGCTATCGTGGGTGTGGCCGCGCTAGTCACCCTGGGCAACGACGGTCGCTGCGAGCAGGCGCGCATCGGCCTGACCGGCGTGACGCATGTGCCACGCCGCGCCGAGGCGGCGGAGAACGCCCTCGCCGGCAAAACGCTGGACGATGGCGCCATCGCCGGGGCGGCGGCTCTCGCGGCGGACGGGATCAAGGCGCTGAGCGATATACACGCTTCGGCGCAGTTCCGGCTGCACCTAACGAAGGTAATGACCAGTCGAGCCCTCAAGCTGGCGGCGTCTCGGTCGTAGGGCCGTTGGCGGGCCATCTCCGTCATCGCCAGCAGACGGGTACCGCCCCGACTTCGGCCTCCCGAATGCCGAACCGGAACAGTCGTGCTGAATTCTGCGCACCATAACTGATGGCTAAGCCGCATCCGACGTTAGATTCGACAGGCGGCTCGCTAAGCCGCATCGGGCTCCTCTATCTCCGGAGCCGGGTGCACAGGTTCGAGTCCTGTCGGGGGCGCCATTCGTTCGTAACTCAGGTACGAACCGCTCCCACGCGAAATGCCGCTTAGCTGCATTTGGCACCATAATTACCGGAGCCGTTGGACGGCGGTCGGTGTGAGTTGGCGCGTCGCGCTCGTTGGCTAGAAGTCTCTTTTCGAGTGGCAGCCTAAGAGGGTATGAACCGACTTTTCCTTGTGATAGGATTTCTTCCACTACGCAGTTGAAAGAGGTGACTTCCGCATGTCCAGAGTGAGTCCCCAACCCCTCGCTGAACAACTACAGGCCGATATCTTTGTACCGTTCGGAATCACCGGCGATCTCGCAAGGGTGATGACGTTTCACTCACTGTATCGCCTCGAGGAACGAGGGCTGCTGAAGTGCCCGATAGTCGGGGTTGCCGTTAACGACTGGACGATCGAACAGCTCAGGGAACACGCACGCAAGTGCATTGAGGGCACCGGTCAGCAGGTTGATCCGAAGGTGTTCGACCGCTTCGCTGCGCGGCTCTCCTACGTCCAGGGTGACTTCGGCGACGCCGCTACCTACCAGCGAGTGGGGGAGGCGATCAAGGTCGCGAAGAACCCGGTGTTTTACCTGGAGATACCGCCGTTTCTCTTCTCCACCGTGGTTAAGGGGTTGTCGGAGGCTGGACTGACGGCAAACGCGCGCGTCGTGGTAGAGAAGCCGTTCGGTCATGACCTGACGTCAGCGCGAGAGCTGGCGGCGGAGTTGCATCAGTACATTGACGAGTCCCAGCTGTATCGCATCGACCACTTCCTAGGAAAAATGGGGCTGGAGGACATCATCTACCTCCGGTTCGCAAACACGATGCTTGAGCCGGTATGGAACCGGAACTACGTAGAATCAGTCCAGATCACGATGGCGGAGGACTTCGGCGTTGAGGACCGCGGACATTTCTACGATCCCGTCGGCGCGCTACGGGATGTCGTGGTGAACCACCTGATGCAGGTGGTCTCGGCCGCAGCGATGGAGCCACCGGCGGGCGGCGACCCGGCGACGATCAAGGACTCGCAGTTGGCTGTTTACCGCGCCATGCAGACTGCGAACCCCGCTCACTACGTGCGCGGACAGCACGAGGGATACCGCGGGATCGACGGCGTTGCGAAGGACTCCTCGACGGAGACCTATGCAGCACTACGCGTGGACATCGACAACTGGCGCTGGTCGGGGGTGCCGTTCTACATCCGCACCGGAAAACATCTGCCGATCACGCAGACGGAGCTGCGACTGGTGTTCAAGCACCCACCGCGATTGGGGTTTGCGCAGCTCTCGCAACGGCCGGAGCCCGACCAGATCATCGTCAAGCTCGACCCGTCGGCGGGCATCAGGCTGGTGATCAGCGCCAGGAGCGAGGTCGCTGCCGGCGCGGTGCCGATCAACTTTGACATGGAGTTCGCCCGTGACCCGGCGCTGGAACCCACACCCTACGAGGTCCTGCTCAACGCGGCGATGTTGGGGCAGAGCGCGCGATTCACGCGGCAGGACTGCGTAGAGGAGACGTGGCGGATCATGCAGCCCCTGATAGACTCGCCACCGCCCGTGCATCCCTATAAGAAAACAACATGGGGCCCGACCGCTGCCGACAAGCTGTTCGGGGGGCGCGGTCACTGGCACGAACCATGGGTGGCCGCATGAGCGCGCAAAAAGCCACCCACGACCGCCGCCCGCAGAGCGCGGCAGCGCCATCGCCGTTTCCGCCTATTGCCGAATACGCGTTCCTGTCGGACTGCCACACCGGCGCGCTCCTCGCCCCGGACGGGTCGGTGGACTGGCTCTGCGTACCGCGGTTCGATTCTCCGAGCGTGTTCGGGACTCTCCTGGACCGGCAGGCCGGTACCTTCCGGCTGGGGCCGTTCGGTATCAACCACCCGACGCAGCGGCACTACGAACCGGGGACAAATACGATGGTCACGACCTGGAAGACGCCGGGGGCGTGGCTTGTGGTTCGCGACTCGCTGACGATGGGCCCGCGCCAGGCTGAAGACGCTGTCACGCCGCACACCAGGCCGCCCGCCGACGATGACGCGGACCACATGCTTATCCGCACTGTGGAATGCTTGGAAGGAAGCGTCGAGGTGGAACTGGTGTGCGAGCCGGTGTTCGATTACGGACGCACGCCTGCTGACTGGATACTGCACGGTGACGATCGTCACGCAGCGGATGCCACCGGCGCGGGTCAAACAATCAGGCTCAGCACCGATATGGCACTCGGCATTGAGGGGAGCCGTGTGCGCGCCCGCCACACAATGGGGCCGGGCGAACAACTCTACTGCTGTCTCTCGTGGGCGGAGGACCTCGCCTGCGCAGACGACATCAATGAAGCCAATTTACGCCTCGAGGCCACCAAGGGGTTCTGGCGTGCATGGCTGGGGCGGGCCCGCGTACCGGACCACCGGTGGCGTTACCCTATTCAGCGCTCCGCTCTGGCGATTAAAGGCCTGACGTACATGCCAACCGGGGCTACTGTGGCCGCGCTGACAACGTCGCTGCCGGAGACGCCGGGCGGCGAGCGCAATTGGGACTACCGCTACACGTGGATGCGCGACTCCACCTTCACGCTACAGGCGCTCCATTGGCTGAACCTGGACTGGGAGGCAGACGAGTTCATGCAGTTCGTCGCCGACCTTGAGCCCAACAAGGACGGTTCCCTGCAGATCATGTACGGAATCGATGGCCATCGCGACCTGACCGAGTCGACGCGGGACGACCTCACGGGCTATGCGGGCGCCAGGCCTGTGCGAATTGGCAACGGCGCGTTCGACCAGCGTCAGAACGATGTCTACGGAGCGGTCCTGGATTCGATCCTCCTGCACACCCGGAGGAGTCAGCGGCTACCGAGGAGTCTGTGGCCGATTGTCCAGAACCAGGCGGAATGCGCTACAACCGTGTGGCGGGAGCCCGACCAGGGGATCTGGGAGGCCCGGGGTGCACCACAGCACTACGTGTCCTCCAAGCTGATGTGCTGGGTGGCCCTGGACCGCGCCGCCAAGCTCGCCGAGATCCGGGGCGATCCGGCCCTTGCCTCGAAGTGGCAGGTCACTGCGGACGAAATCAAGGACGAAATCCTCACGCGCGGTCTGACCAAAGACGGCGTGCTGCGCCAGCACTACGAAACAGATTCTCTGGACGCCTCGACGCTCCTCGCGGCCATCCTTGGTTTTCTGCCTGCCGACGACGAGCGGTTGCGCGCCAGCGTGCTGGCTATCGCCGATGACCTGACAGAAGACGGCTTCGTCCTTCGCTACCGCACGGAAGAGACAGACGACGGTTTGTCGGGCAAGGAGGGGACGTTCCTGATCTGCTCGTTCTGGCTGGTCTCGGCCCTCGCCATCATCGGCGAGGAGCAGCGGGCGCGCGACCTCATGGAACGCTTGCTCCGCATCGCCTCTCCGCTCGGGCTTTACGCCGAGGAGTTCGACACGGATACGGGGCACCACCTGGGGAACTTCCCGCAGGCCTTCTCTCACCTGGCGCTCATCGAGGCCGCGGCGCGCATCATCATCGCCGAGAGACTGGACGAACGCCGGTGAGCAGCTACGACATCATCATCATCGGTACCGGCGCGGGCGGTGGGACGCTGGCCAAACACCTCGCCCCTTCCGGCAAGCGCATCCTGCTGCTCGAGCGTGGTGACTGGTTGCCACGAGAGCCGCAGAACTGGCTGGCTCAGGACGTGTTTGTAGACAACCGCTACGTGTCACCGGACACATGGTACGACGGCCAGGGAAAGCCGTTTCAGCCCCAGATCCACTACTTCGTTGGGGGCGCGACCAAGCTGTACGGCGCAGCGCTGTACCGTCTGCGGA
>CAYZLC010000071.1:7856-8734 GCA_964479365.1 uncultured Dehalococcoidia bacterium | reverse complement strand
CAGATAGAAGGACTTATCGTGGGTTCGAGCCGATACGAGGCCAGAAAGGGGGTCACGTTGATGAACGAAACAGATGGTTATCCGCTGAGATCCTATGTATTTGTCACTACAGAAGTGGGGAAGACTCGAACGGCCCTTCATGGAATATCTGAGCTCGAGCTCCCAGGTTGCAGAATCTTGACCGTCGAGCAGGTCATTGGCGGATGTGACATCATCGCCAAGATCGAAACCCTGGACTTGGACAGCCTGGCGCGGGCAATAACCGATGGCATCCGGGAAGTGCCCGGGGTCCTCGACGTAATCGCCTCATGGTGTCGCGACGGGCGCGATGAGCCCACCTGTCGGAGCCGTCAGGTCGCCCCGGAGCAGTCGCTGGTCTCGATTTCTTGACGCTTCAGGATCCGTCGAGGTTCATTCCGAGATCAAATGTCGTTTATCCGTGCAGAGCGCACCTGCAGCCACTGTCTGGAGGATCAATCACGGCTGGCGGCAAAGCGACAGAAACGGGTTCTCTTTAGCGGCGGCGTCGGGCCGCTGGCAGCGGCGACACGCTGATTTGGTTACTGGAGAGGACGAGGACACTGCCGCTGATCAGCCGGTACGAGGCGTGAAACCGTTCGTCACGGACGGCCGGAACGTTTTGTTGGTGCGGCCGCTTGCGACAGACATTTCTGAAGGCTTCCTTATCTCGCTCCTATATGCGCTGCAGCGCGGCATTCAGTCGTTGTATCAAGTCGAGGAACAGGAGGTGCTGGCTGCTAATATTCGCACGCACGGCCTCTCTCCTTTTCTCCTAGCTTTACTCAGGAGCGGACTAGAGCCGTGCGCCTAATTGCCCAAGATGGAGCGGAAGACGTGATTCGATCCCGCGACCCCCA
>CAYZLC010000071.1:0-7846 GCA_964479365.1 uncultured Dehalococcoidia bacterium | reverse complement strand
CTTGGCAAGGAGGTGCTCTACCACTGAGCCACTTCCGCTCTCGCCTTATCATTATACCCGCGCACACCACGCCCGCAAGGCCATCCTTGACACCGAGAGCGACGCCGGGTAGTTTCGCTGATAGCTGCACAGGCAGGAGGTGAGAAAATGCCCCGGTTTACGGCCGCGATCGAAATCGATGCTCCCCGCGATCATGTATTCGCGGTGGCGGCCGACCTGGCGAAGAGGCCCGACTGGACCACGTTCGTCAAGGAAGTGGTGATAACTTCCGGCGACGGTAAGAGCTCCGGTAGCACGGACCGTACCGTCGCCAAGATCGGTCCGCAGCGCAACAATTGGGAAGGCACCCTCACGCGATACCAACCAGGAGAGCTGCTTGAGCGCAAATTCGAAGGCTACTTCGAGGGTGAGGAGCGGATGGCGTTCACCAACGCTGGAGACAGCACCCGCGTCGAATGGTACGTGAATTACACTCCCCCGTTCGGCATCCTGGGCAAGTTCGGCGCCTGGTTCTTGATGGCGCGGATCTATTTGAACGAGCTTGAAGGATCGCTGGAGAACCTCAAGAGAGAGCTGGAGATCTAGCCGCGCGGCAGGCCAAGGGCTCGCAGGGCGATGATCTCGCGCTGGACCTCTGACGTGCCGGCGCCGATGGTGTCCTGAACCGACGACAGCAGGCCGTGCGCTATCGCGCCTTCCCAGGGCGCGAGGTGGGAACCGAGGAGATAGCCGCTAGGCCCCAGGACTCGCATTCCTGTGAGGTAGATGCGCTGAGCAAGCTCTGTATTGAACACCTTGCACATCGCCGCCTGAGCACGGTAGTCTACCCCTTCGCTGTGCATCTGCACCGCTCGCTGCAGCAGCAGGCGGGCTACCTCGAAGTCTATTGATAACTGTGCCAGGGTCTGTCGGACCGGCGCCTCGTCCCACCGCGTGTTACCATTCAAAGCCGTCCGCGCCTGTCGCACGAGCGCCAGCAGGGCGCGCCAGTGCAGGAACGGCCGGTAGATGGTGATGCGCTCGACACCGAGGGCGGAGGTCAGGACCTGCCAGCCGGCGTTCTCCTGACCGACCCTTTCGGGAACGGCCACGCGCACGTTCTCGAACACGACCTCGTTGAACCAGGGCTCTTCCAGCAGGTTGATGAGAGGCCGGACCTCGACGCCGGGCGAGTCCATCGGCACGATGAAGACGGAGACACCGGCGTGCTTCGTGCTGTCGGGTTCGGTGCGGGCGGCCAGCCAGCAGTATTCGCTCGATTCGGCGCCGCTTGTGTACACCTTGCGGCCATTGATTACGTAATCGTCGCCTTCGCGAACGGCTCTCGTCTGTAGGGAAGCCAAGTCGGAGCCGGACTCGGGTTCCGTGTAGCCGAGGCAGAAGGTGATTTCGCCGCGCGCCAGGCGGGGGAGGTATTCGCGCTTCTGTGCCTCGCTGCCGGCGGCCAACATGATGGGGGCGACGATAATGCGGGCGATGGCGTCGCTGGCGGGGCCGCCGTGGAGGGCGATCTCTTCCTCGACGATGAACTGCTCGCTCACAGGGCGGCCACCGCCGCCGTACTCGACCGGCCAGCTGATGCCGAGGCAGCCCTTCGCGCCGAGCTTGAGTTCGAAGTCGCGCGCGGGCATGTAACCCGGCGGCATCGGCGCCGGGTCGGAGTCGTGGTCTGTGCCGAGTTCCGCCGAAAGGAACTCGCAGACTTCCCGGCGGAGCCGTTCCTCGTGCGCGTGAAGGCGAAAGTCCATGGCCGAAATCAATTATACGGCGCGCGGCCCGTTCGTTATGAAGGCTACACGCGACGACCGCGCAAACCGCGTTGACGCCTTTGCGCCCCGCTGGGATAATGTGAATAGGCGATGCAGATTTCTACAATTGCAGTTAGTGTTATCGCCTCGGCTCAGCTAGCGTAAGGCAGGTAGTGGACGAGTTCGATCTCGTAGTCGTTGGGGGTGGTAGCGGTGGATATACTGCCGCCATACGCGCGACACAGCTCGGCCTGACGGTAGCCCTGATCGAACGTGACAAGGTGGGCGGGACCTGCCTTCACCGCGGATGCATCCCCACGAAAGCGTGGTTGGAGAGCGCGAGCGTTCTCAGCCGCGTCCGCAGCGCCGGCACCTTAGGCGTCCACGCCGAGAACATCTCGCTCGACTACGCGACGGTCGTCTCGCGCCAGAAGCAGGTTGTGGAGACGCTGCACAAGAGCCTGCGTTCCGTCATCCAAAAGCACAAGGTCGAGATCATCGAGGGTGAGGCACGCCTCGTGTCCCCGACGCAACTGGCCGTTAATGGCCGGACGCTAACCGCGAAGCATATCGTGATCGCGACCGGTTCGCGGCCGAAGGATATCCCGGGGATGGAAGTGGACGGCGAGCGCATCCTGAACAGCGACCACTTGCTGCAACTGGAACGAATCCCGAAATCCATCCTGATCGTCGGCGCGGGCGCGGTCGGCTGCGAGTTCGCCTCCTTCTACGCTGATGTCGGCGCCGAGGTGACACTGATCGAAATGATGCCAAACGTCGTGCCGCTCGAAGATGCCGATATGGGACGCGCTCTAGGCAAGTTGCTGGCGGCGCGCGGTGTCAACGTCATGACATCGGCGCGCGTCTTACCAGATAGGACGCGAGGCTACGATAGCGTGGTGGAACTGACTGTTGAGCACGAGAACCAGGCGAAGACCGTGAAGGGCGAAGTTGTGCTGTCTGCGGTCGGCCGCGAAGCGGTAGCCGACAACCTGGGGTTGGAGAAGATGCGCGTAAAGATCGAGCGCGGCTGGGTGCAGTTGGATGACAGCTACGTGACGGGCGAACCGACCGTGTCCGCCATCGGAGACGCCATCGGCGGCCTGTTACTCGCGCACGTGGCCGCAGCGGAAGGGTTCATCGCCGCAGAAGCAATCAGTGGCAAGGATGTTGAGCGGCTGGACTACAATCGCGTTCCACGCGTGACCTACAGCCAGCCGCAGCTGGCATCTGTTGGGATGACCGAACAGCAGGCGAAAGAGGCCGGACATAACGCTAAGTCGCAGCGCTATTCGTTCCGCAACAACGCGATGGCTTTGATTCAAGATGAGCCCGAGGGGTTTGCCAAGGTGGTCTATGATGTCGAGTCCGGCGATCTACTGGGCGCGCATATTATTGGAAATCACGCTTGCGAGCTGATATCGGAAGCGTCGCTCGCCCGCTTCGTCGAAGCGTCGGCTTGGGAGATGGGATCGAACATCCACCCGCACCCGACGCTGAGCGAGGCCGTGGGCGAGGCCGCGCAGCTTTCCGCAGGGATCAGCATTTACTGGTAGGGAGGAAGCGACAAATCGTGGTTTCGATGACGAAGATGCCCGAAACGGCGGGTTTGAACGGTGACCAGCTCCTGGATGTGTACTACAAGATGCTCCTGGCGCGCACGGTGGGCCAGCGGGAACGGATGCTCAACCGGATGGGCAAGGGGCCGTTCGCGGTCACGGGCGAAGGTCACGAGGCCTTGCAGGTGGGTACCGCCTACACATTGAAGCCGGGGCACGATTGGGTCGTGCCCTACTACCGAGACATCGGCGTGGCGCTCACGGTGGGTCAGACGGCGCGCGACCTGCTCCTCGCGCACCTTTCGCGGGCGGAGGATATCAGTAGTGGCGGTCGCAATATGCCGTCTCATTTCAGCGACCCTGCCTTGCGCATCGTCTCCGGTTCGGCGCCGGTGGCGACGCATCTGCCGCACGGCGCGGGCATTGCGCTGGCTTCGAAGCTGCGCGGTCTGGACGAGGTTACGGTCGTCTACACCGGGGACGGCGGCACGAGCACCGGCGACTGCCACGAGGCGATGAACTTCGCCGGCGTCCACAAGCTGCCGCTGGTCTTTGTGATAGAGAACAACCAGTACGCCATCTCCGTGCACTGGCGCAAGCAAGCGGCCGTCGAAAAGGTCTCCGTTCGAGCGCAGGGATACGGCTTTCCCGGCGTGACAGTAGACGGCAACGACGTCCTGGCAGTGTACGCGGCCATGAACCAAGCGGTGGAGCGGGCGCGCAAGGGCGATGGAGCGACTCTGATCGAAGGAATGACCTATCGTCTCGTGCCGCACACCAGCGACGACGACGACCGCCGTTACCGTGCGCGCGAAGAGGTGGAAGAGTGGACGAAGAAGGACCCGCTTGTTCGACTTCAGGCCTGGTTGAAGGAGCACGATATCGCGGACCAAGGCAGGTTGGATGAGCTGCAGGAGAAGGCAGCGCGCGAGGTTGACGAAGCGACCGATTACGCCGAAAAGGCGCCCACGCCTGAGCCCGAATCGGCGTTGAAACACGTACTCGTAGAGGAGTAAACGCAGGTGCCGGAGGAAAGGAGCCCAGCGACGGCATGACGGCAATCAAGGAAGCGACGCAGACGTTGGGGCTGACCGAAAAGCAGCTGCTGGAGGTCCACTACAAGATGCTGCTAGCGCGTGGGCTCAGCGTGCGGCAGCGCATCCTCCAGCGGATGGGCAAAGGGCCGATGACGTTCAGCGGCGAAGGGCACGAAGCGGCGCAGGTGGGTAGCGCCTACGCTCTACGGCCCGGCACGGACTGGGTCTTTCCCTACTACCGTGACGTCGCTGTTGCGGTATCACTCGGGATGACAGCTCGCGATGTCCTGATGTGCTTCTTCGCCAGGGCTGATGACATAAACAGCGGCGGGCGAAACATGCCCTCACATTTCAGCAACCCGGAGCTGCGTATCGTGAG
Organism: uncultured Dehalococcoidia bacterium; assembly: GCA_964479365.1. Classification (GTDB taxonomy): domain Bacteria; phylum Chloroflexota; class Dehalococcoidia; order SM23-28-2; family RBG-16-64-32; genus CF-163. Next base: position 3,123 of record CAYZLC010000071.1, on the reverse strand, counting down.
CGGCAGCGCCCCGATTGGCACGCAGGCACCGCACGCGGTTGGGGCTGCTCTCGCCTCGAAGCTACGGCGGCTCGATGAAGTGACTACCGTCTACTTCGGAGATGGCGCGACCAGCACCGGGGACTGGCATGAGTCGATGAACTTTGCCGGCGTTCACAAGCTGCCGTTAGTGTTCGTGTGTGAGCACAACAACTACGCCATCTCCGTCCACTGGCGCAAGCAGGCAGCGATCGAGAACGTCGCTATCAGGGCGGAGGGCTACGGCTTTCCCGGAGTGACAGTGGATGGCAACGACGTGCTCGCGGTCTACGGCGCTATGTCCACGGCCGTGGAACGCGCGAAATCCGGAGAAGGGCCGACGCTGATCGAGGCGAGGACTTACCGGCTGATGCCGCACTCGAGCGACGACGACGACCGGCGATACAGGACCAGGAAAGAGGTCGAGGAATGGTCTGCAAGAGACCCGATCGTTGCCTTCGCTCGCCAGCTGAAGGAGCTGGGCGCGCTCGACGACAAGCGCGAGAAGGAGATCAACGACAGGGTGAACCAGGAGGTGGACGAGGCCACTGACTTCGCGGAGAGGGCGCCAACGCCGGACCCCGGGTCGGCTTTGCGCCACGTGTTTGTCGAGGACAGGGGAGCGTAATCATGCCTGAGAAAACGATGGTCGAAGCGATCCGTGACGCGATGTTCGAGGAGATGAAGCGCGACGAGCGGGTAATCCTGATGGGCGAAGACGTCGGCCAAGGCGGAGTCTTTCGCGCCAGCGAAGGGTTTATCCAGGAGTTCGGCGAGGAGCGCTGCATGGACACGCCGCTGGCGGAGTCCTGCATAGTCGGCGCCGCCATCGGCGCCTCGCTGAACGGGATCATCCCGATCGCCGAGATCCAGTTCGCGGACTTCAGCCACCCGGCGTTCGATCAGATCGTGAGCGAGGCTGCCCGATTGCACTACCGCTCGAACGGCACCTGGAGCTGCCCTATCGTCGTCCGCACGCCGTACGGGTCCGGCATCCACGGCGGGCCGTACCACTCACAAAGCATCGAGGCGTTTTATGCGCACGTGCCGGGACTCAAGGTTATCTGCGTGGCCTCACCCTACGACGCCAAAGGGCTGCTCAAGTCGGCCATCAGGGACCCAAACCCGGTCATCTTCCTCGAGCACAAGAAGGCGTACCGCGCTTTCCGCCAGCAGGTCCCCGACGAGGATTACACCATTCCCATCGGCCAGGCGGAAACCAAGCGCGAAGGCAGCGATATGACGCTTGTGACTTACGGCATGATGACCCACCATTCGCTCAAGGCGGCGCAGACCGTGCAGCAGGATGACGGCACCAGCGTGGAAGTCATCGACTTGCGGACAGTGTCGCCTTGGGACAAGGAGCGGGTGCTGGAGTCCGTCAAGAAGACCGGCAAGGCGCTCATCGTCTACGAGGACAACATCACCGGTGGCTTCGGTGCGGAGGTGGCGGCGACGATTGCCCAGGACGCGTTCGACTACCTGGATGGGCCGGTGACGCGAGTCGCTTCTCCGGACGTGCCAATCTCGCCGTATTCAGACATCCTTGAGGAGTACATCCTGCCGAACCCGAAGAAGATAGCCGAAGCGATCCGCAAGCTCGCTGCTTACTAGACGGAGGGAGGGGCCGCATGGCGTTCACCCTGACGATGCCAGAGGTGGGCGAGACCGTTACCGAGGGCACAATCGAGCGCTGGCTCAAACAGCCCGGCGACAAGGTCGAGAAGTACGAGCCGATCGTCGAGATCAATACCGATAAGGTCAACGTCGAGTTGCCCTGCCCCATCTCCGGTACTTTGACCGAGATCCTGGTCCAGGAAGGCGAGACGATCCCGGTCGGGGCGAATCTGGCCACGTTGGAGACGGCGGAAGGCGAGGTACCTGCGGAGATCGCGCCGATACAGGCGGACGCTGAAGCGGAGCCGGCGTCCGCGCCTGCCAAGGAAACGGCGTCGGCAGCCGCCGCTACGACGAAGGGCGCGCCGAAGCGCGAGGCTGCGCCTGCCCCTGATCGCGGTGGCAGCGACGGCGCGGGCGAGCGACGGCGTGCGACGCCGAGAGTGCGAAAGCTGGCGGAAGAGTTGGGCGTGAGCCTTGCGCCGATCACCGGCAGCGGCCCGGGCGGCCGTATCGTCGAGGAAGACGTGCGCGCCGTCGCCGGCGAGGCCCCGGCCACCACGCCCGCAGTCACGACGACAGCAGAACGGCCCGCCGCGCCCACGCCGGCCGTAAGGCCCGGCGCGGACGAAGAGGCTGTGCCGCTTACGGGAATCCGCCGCACGATCGCCCAACGCATGACGGCTTCCGCATTCAGCGCGCCGCACGCCTGGCTGGCGATGGCGGCCGACGTTACGGGCCTCGTAGCGCTGCGCAACGCGACGAAAGAGGCGTTTCGCGAGCGCCACGGCAGCGACCTGACCTACCTGCCGTTCATGGCACACGCCGTGGCGCAGTCGTTACTGGAACACCCGTACCTCAACGCATCCTGGGCTGACGACAAGATCATCCTCAAGAGGCGGATTAACCTCGGAATCGCGGTCGCCACTGACCGCGGCCTGCTCGTGCCCGTCGTGCACGATGCTGACCGTCTGAGCGTCACCGGACTTGCGCAGGCGATGAACGAACTCGGCGAGAAGTCCCGCAACAACAAACTTCAACTCGAGGACGTCCAGGGCGGCACCTTTACGCTGGACAACACGGGGGCCTTCGGCTCCGCGATTTCGATGCCGATCATCAACCAGGGGCAGGCGGCGATCATCAGCCTGGAGGCGATCAGGAAGGAGCCGGTCGCCGTCGCCGGCGACGCGATCGCTGTTCGCTCCGTCGTTACGATCTGCATCTCGTTCGATCACCGCATACTGGACGGCCACCAGGCCGGCGCGTTCCTCCAGGCCGTGAAGAAGCGTCTCGAGGCTGTGGGCCCGGAGACCGGCATCGACTGATGGCGGCGCAGCCGGTCTGCGAAGTCCGACGGCTGGGACTGGTGGAATACGAAGACGCCTGGCGCTTTCAGCGCAAGCTGGCCGAACGCCGCGCCGCCGGCGAGGTTTCGGATACGCTGCTGCTCCTGGAACACCCGCCTGTCTACACGACAGGTAAGCGGAC
>CAYZLC010000070.1:0-8751 GCA_964479365.1 uncultured Dehalococcoidia bacterium | reverse complement strand
TATCGCTCGCTAAGCTGCAGGCAGGCGTGCAAGTGCCGGCTGATGAGGTGATCTTTGTCGCGAGTACCCCTGTCCGCGTGGCCGAAGCGGCGGCCCGCGCCGATCAGCCGATCGGCCCGCTGATCACCGTTACCAACGCAATTGTCGCCGTGGATGGTTCGCTCCGGCTCGAGGAAGCTCCGCTCGCCGAACCCGGGATGGCCGTCTTCATCGATGAACCCGACTTGGGCATCAAAGCCACGGGCACCATCAGCCACGTTGCCGACGCGCCTGGTACGAACGGGGTCGACGGTTTCCACGTGTACTTCGAGATCCTGGTGGACGAATCCCCTCCCTCGCTCGTCGGGGCGTCGGTGCGCCTTACCGTGCCGGTCGAGTCGACCGGCGGCAGCGTGCTGGCGGTCCCAGTGAGCGCGGTGACCCTCTCTGCCGACGGGTCCTCGCGGGTCCAGAAGGATGACAGCGGCACGCTCAAGTTCGTGACCGTTGAACCCGGCCTCTCGGCTGAAGGCTACGTAGCGGTCAAGCCGCTTGACAGCGTTCTCGAACCGGGTGACCTGGTGGTCGTTGGGTTCGACGAGCAGGGGACGGCCCAGCGGTGATATCCGCCCTCCGTCCCTCGATCATCGAACTTCAAGGACTCGGCCGACGGTTCGGGACCGATCCGCCACTCGACGCGCTCATCGACGTCGACCTCGAGGTCCGTGATGGCGAGTGGCTGGCCATTGCCGGTCCCTCCGGTTCCGGAAAGTCTACGCTGTTGAATATCATTGGGCTGCTCGACGTGCAGACCGCCGGGACGTACTGGTTCGAGGGCATTGACGTCGCCGGCCTTCGCGATTCGCAACGCGCCGGGCTGCGCAGCCGAGCGATCGGTTTTGTCTTCCAGTCCTTCCACTTGATCGCACACCGAACTGTGCTGGAGAATGTGATGCTCTCCGAGGTCTACCGTAAGGGACCGCGTCGCTACCGGGGCGAACGCGCCGCGGCTGCGCTCGCGCGCGTCGGGTTGAGCGCGCGAGCTGACTACCTTCCGACGCGACTGTCGGGAGGGGAGCGCCAGCGCGTGGCGATCGCGCGCGCCATCATGGGTTCGCCCCGCGTGCTCCTCTGCGACGAGCCGACGGGAAACATCGACTCGGCTATGACTGCGCAAATCCTGGATCTGTTCGCCGATCTCAACCGTGGTGGGCTCACGATCGTGACGATCACCCACGACATCGATGTCGCGGAGCGAGCCAGTCGTAAGGCGCGCATCGTTGACGGCAGGCTCAAGGAGGCTGCGTGAGCCGCCTCGGTGCCGCCCTCGGGCGATTCGGCGGACCGCTCAGGGTGTTCACTTATCCGTGGCGACGTACACGTGTGCCCGGCGATCTGATCGCGCCGTCGGGAATCTCCCCGGCAGACCTCGCGAACGAGGCGCTGGCCGGCCTCTTCGCTCGGCCCGGACGCATGAGCCTCACCGTCCTTGGTACGGTGATTGGCCTCGCAGCGCTCGTGGCGACACTCGGACTGTCACGCACAGCCGGAAACCAGATCGTTGGCCATTTCGATGCGCTCGCGGCGACAGAGATCGTCGTCAGCCGGTCCGCTACCGCCAGTCCAGATGCCAGCGCCTTACCGTGGGACGCTCCCGCGCGGCTGGAGCGGCTGAACGGTGTCGTTGCTGCCGGCAATCTGAGCACGGTCAATATCGGGACCCGCCAGGTGAGCACGTCTCCCGTCAGCGATCCGACCCGTCAGACTGAGTTCAAGCTCACCGTACAGGCGGCGTCACCGGGGCTGTTCTCGGCAGTGCGAGCGGATTTGCGCACTGGTCGCCTCATCGATGAAGGCAACTCGACTCGATCGGACCGGGTCGCCGTGCTGGGGCCATCTGCGGCCCTAAAGCTCGGAATTGCCGGCCTCGAACAGCTCCCCGCGGTCCGCATCGGCGATGACGTGTATCTCGTAGTGGGCATCCTCAACGGCGTGGCCCGGCAGCCCGGCCTGCTTGGCGCCGTGATCATCCCGGAGGGGACAGCACAACGCGATTTCCGGCTGACAAGCCCGGAGTTGGTCGTGGTCGAGACAAGGATCGGTGCAACGAAACTCATTTCGCGGCAGATCCCGCACGCACTGCGGCCGGACAGTGTGCGCGGCCTCAAGGTAGCATCGCCGCCGGAGCCGCAGCGCGCACGCGATCGGGCGCAGAGCGACGTGAACGTCTTGTTTCTGATGCTCGGCGGTGTCTCGTTGCTGGTGGGCGCGATCGGCATCGCTAACGTCACCCTGGTCTCGGTGATGGAGCGAACCGGAGAGATCGGCCTGAGGCGCGCCCTCGGCGCCACCCGGCGTCACATCGCGGTTCAGTTCCTGATGGAGAGTACCACGATGGGGGTGGTCGGCGGCGTTCTCGGCGCCAGCATCGGTACCCTCGTCGTCGTCGGCGTCTCCGCGTACCAATCGTGGACGCCGGTCCTGGACCCCCTGGTGCCGTTTGCTGCTCCGCTCCTCGGCGGACTGGTCGGACTGATCTCCGGTACCTATCCCGCGTTGCGGGCAGCGCGGTTGGAGCCGGTCGAAGCGCTGCGGTCCGGCACCTAGCTCCGGCTGGCCTCAAGCGATTGAAGCCGATTGGCGACCTGCCGGACGATGGTCTAACAGTGATGGCGACAGTGATGGCTGATACCTGCAAGGATACGATTACGTATACGTAAAGGAGGGTGAGATGCGACGCTTTCACGTTGTATCCGTGGCGGCTGGGTTTCTTCTGCTGATTCTGGCTTCGGCATGCGGTGATGACGAGTCCGCTCCGGAAGCGACTACCACCACGGAGTCCACTCCGGAGGCGACCGTCGGTAGTGAGACCCCGGATCCCGAGTTCGAGGACTTCGACGCCGCGAATTTCGGTAGTTCGAGAGTCATCGACAACGAATGGATGCCCATGCAGGCGGGTACGCAGTGGGTCTTCGAGGGTTTCACAACTGAGGACGATGAGAAGATTCCTCATCGTGTGGAGTTCACTGTCACTGATTTGACCAAGGAGATTCAGGGTGTGCGCACGGTCGTCGCCTGGATTGTGGACATCAGCGACGGCGAGGTAGTGGAGAAGGAGATCGCCTTCTACGCGCAGGACAACGACCGAAACGTGTGGTATTTCGGTGAGCACCCTGAGGAATACGAGGAGGGCCAGTTCGTCGAGGCCCCAACCTGGATCGCCGGGCTTAAGGAGGCGAGAGCCGGAATCAAGATGTGGGCAGACCCGCAGGCTGTGACGACCAGTTACTTCCAAGGCTGGGGGCCGGCGGTAGAGTGGACGGACTACGGACAGGTGGACAAGGTGGTCCAGGAGGCCTGCGTCCCGGTCGACTGCTACAAGGATGTCCTCGTGATCGCTGAGTCGAGCCTGGATGAGAAGGACGTCTTCCAGCTCAAGTACTATGCGCCCGGTGTAGGCGAGGTTCGAACCGGTTGGCGAGGAGAACCTGAAACGCCGGAGGGGCTACAACTCGCCGGTTTCGCGCAGCTCAGCCCGGAGGCTTTGGCGGCAGTCCGCGCGGAGGCGCTCGCACTGGAGGCGCACGCTTACGAAGTAAGCCCAGACGTGTACGCTCTTAGTACACCCTCGCAGTAGCACGCCCTTCGGTCCGCTGGGCCAGTCGATGGCGCTGGCAGGTCAATTTTCGAACTGCTTATCGCCGCTGTCCGCCTCACAATTGGACCTTGGTCGCGGACACTGCGCCTGACGGGGCAGCCACTCGCCGCCTCCCCGGGGGAAGCCTATCTTCTGTTGCGCGCGACGCGCACCCCCGCGAAAGCGAGGGCGAGCACGCCGGGCACGACGAGGACGACCGGCAGCACGCCTCCGGGATTTAGGCTGCGGTGCTCTTCAACGTGCAGGTGGATCGCAGGGCTGGCCGCCAGGGAGCCCGCTATGGCGAGCTCGGGTGCGCTCGGCAGTGCCACGACGTAGACCGCCACGTCCCCTTCCAGGTCGGGCTTCACTGTCCAAGTCTGGGTCGCCGACGATCCCGCGGCGATGTGTCCCACCGTGAACGTGCGCTCCGGCGACCAGTCCTCGGGGTCCACGTACGTGTCCCCATCGATGGCTACGAACGCGAGATTAGCGATGAGCGGAGGTGTGGCGGACGAGCCTTTGTTGGTGATCTCAGAGGTGAACGTGAACCTGTCGCCTGTGAACGCCGACACCTCGGACTTGCTCACCGAGACAGTGACGTCGCTGGCGGGCGCTTGCTCGCCGTTCTCTTGCGCGAACGCCGGCGCGGTGACCGCGGCGCTGGCAGACAGGAGGACGGCAAGGAGCGCGCCGGCGATAGCCGGCCTTGACGGGCGATAGCGTCTCATCGATCGATTCCTGCCTGCAACCGCAGCCGGCTCGCAATGGCGAACGCGACGCTGCTCGCAATGAGCGCCGCGAGGATGGGTGCGATTAGGAGGTTTGACTCCTCGCCCCAGCCGTGGTCTTTGACAATGACTCTATCGAGAAAGGTCGAGCCCGCCGTCACCGGGTTGACGTTGATTATGAAATCTCCGAACCATCCGCTGAGAGGTAGCTGAGTGGGTGCGAGAAGCACTACAAACACGAAGAAACTCGCCGCCAGACTGAGACGGTTCGAATTCGAGAAGATACTTACGATTATGCCCAGCGAGGCAAAGGCGATGGTCAGCAAGCTGCCGACGACAAACCCGGCGGAGACAGCGTCGGCGAAGAGGCCGCTGCCCAGCTTGAGCGCCCATACGTATGGAATGGCGACGATCATGATCACCGGCCATACGGACACGGCGGCAAGGAATTTGCCCAGCGCAATCTGCCGGCGAGGAGCGGGCGTCAACAGCAGGCTTTCGAACGTCTCTCGCTCGCGTTCTCCGCTGATAGTATCGGCGCTGAAGAGCAGGGCCACCGCCACGCCAATCCCGAGCGTAATCTGCATGATCAGGTTCACCGTGTCCTTCTGATCGAGGATGTTCAGCTCTTTGTTAGCGGCTGCCAGGTACGTAAGCAGGCTGAGCAGTAAACTGAACGCGAGAACGATGACGGGCCCGCGCGCCGAAAGCCAGATGTCGCGCAGCTCCTGTCCGGCCACCACCATCCACGCGCCCGAAGGTTGGGTTGGCGGCGTTCGCAGGCCGGCCTCACTCCGGCTCAACGAGGTCACTACCGGCCCTCCGTGAGGAGCAGGAAGGCATCGCTCAAGCGGCCTCCTTCCAACTCAAAGGATAGGACGGGAACCTCCGCATCCGTTAGCGAGCGGATAGCGCTGTTCATGCCGGTTTCCCGGTGGTCATTGAGCCAGGCGCTGTCGAAGGTGGCGGTGAACCAGCCCCTTTGGTTGTCGGTGGAGTCCACGCTCGTTACGCCGTTCGCCTGCTTCAGGGCCGATAGCGCGCGTTCGTGCATCTCGGGCGGGACATGTGCCCTGGCCGTCCTGGGGGCGGCTCGCCGCTTAATCTCCCCGACGGTTCCTTCCGCGATCACCTCGCCTCGATTGAGGATGATGACGCGAGAGCAGGTCTCCTCCACCTCGTCCAGGAAGTGGGTGCTGAGGATGACAGCAGTCCCCCGCTCCCCCGCCACGTCCCGGATGAGCCCAAGAATCTGCCGCTGCCCCGCCGGATCGAGACCCAGCGTCGGCTCGTCAAGGAAGATGACCCTCGGCGCGTTGACGAGGGCCCGTGCGACGCCCAGCCGCTGCCTCATCCCCCGGCTGTAGGTGCTAATGAGCGATGAGGCGCGTTCCGTGAGGCCCACCTCTGACAGCAGGGACGCGGCCACTTCGCGGGCGGCGCGCGCCGGGTGACCGAACAATCGCCCATGGTAGCGAAGGAACTCCTCGCCGCTCAGGTGAAGGGGATATCCCGCGCTTTCAGGGAGCACGCCGATCTGGCGCCGGATCTCCAGCGACTGGCCTTGAGGGATACCACCCAGAGTGAAGCTTCCCCTCGTCGGCGGAAGGATCGTTGAGAGGACGCGGATCGCCGTCGTCTTTCCGGCGCCGTTGGGGCCCAAGAGTCCAATGATCTCCCCCGGGGACGCCTCGAACGAGAGATCTCGTACGGCCGTAATCGGCCCAAACGATTTCGAGATGCAGTCTACTTTGAGAACGGTTTGCGCTGCGGCAGACTCGATGGTGCCGGCCCCCGCACCTCTGTGCTCTCGTGTGGGTCTCATAGCTCGATAGAATATCAGTACAAACCTAGAATATCAGCGTAAATCGCCTAGGTGAAGCTGCGATGAAGCTCGCTCACCCCAGTTCTCGACCCGGAGACGCAGAAGATCTCACGGTGGAATGCCGGGTTCCGCGAGGCGCAGTCCGAGCTACCTCGCCCTCGGCGATGCGCTCACTCAGACGCGTTCAGCTGATCCCCGTCAACCCGCTGTCCACGGCAAGCACCTGCGCCGTTACGTAGACGCTTTCGTCTGACAGGAAGAACAGGGCCGCGTACGCGATCTCCCAGGCGGTCGCCTGCCGCCCAAACGGAGTCCGCGTGCGCGCCCGCGCCGGCCGGCCGGCTGAGGCTAAGCGTCCGAGCGGCGTGTCAACGAGCCCGGGCGCCACTATATTGGCCCGAATGCCGCGCGGCGCCCCCTCGAGCGCGACGTGGCGCATGAGTCCGGCGAGCGCAGCCTTCGAGGCGTCATAGGCAGGCAACCGGCTGCCCGCGCCCAGGCCGGCGATCGACGAGATGAGCACGATCGACGAGCCGTCCTCGAGGCGCGGCAGAGCAGCACGGCAGCAGAGCATGGGCCCGCGCAGGTTGATGGCGAGCGTCTGGTCCCAGGTTTCCGGCGTGGCGCCTTCAAGCCCAAGGCCACCGAGCCCGACACCGACGTTGAGGACCAGTCCATCGAGGCCACCCATGGCGTCCACTGCCTCGCCGATCATCCGCATCACGCCGTCCGGCTGAGAGATATCGGCCTGGAGGGCGAACGCCCGGCCGCCGTCGCGGGCGATCAGATCGACGGTCTCCTGCGCGCTCGCGAGGTTGATATCCGCGACTGCGACGTGCGCACCCTCGCGCCCGAAGAGGATAGACATCGCCCGTCCGTTGCCGACGGGATCGGTCGCAGCGTCGTACACGCGCTGTCCGCCGCCGACAACCAGCGCTCGCCGTGAGATCAGGCGTCCGCGGCCCGGCGCCTGACCCAGCGACTCCGCGCTAAGCGGCCTTATGTAGCGATCGTCGTCCGTCATGGCTTCAACTCCTTACATCTCCTGGTAGTTTGATTGCGATAAGATGAACGCGGTTTACCCGTTTCTGCCGCCCATATATCACATCTCAGGAGTGAACGGATATGGTGAAGGTTCTCTGTGTCCTCTACGACGATCCGGTTGGTGGCTACCCTCAATCTTACCCGCGCGATGGCGTACCCACACTGGACCACTATCCCGGCGGACAGACGCTACCAACGCCCAGTGCGATCGATTTCACACCCGGCGAGCTGCTGGGCAGCGTCTCGGGTGGGCTCGGACTCGGCACGTTTCTGGAAGGGCTTGGCCATACCCTGGTCGTGACCTCCGACAAGGACGGCGCCGATAGTGCTTTCGACCGGGAGCTGCCCGACGCGGAAATCGTTATCTCGCAGCCGTTCTGGCCCGCCTATCTGACGGCTGAACGCATCGCGAAGGCGACGAATTTGAGGCTGGCCGTGACCGCCGGAGTAGGCTCCGATCATTATGATCTCCAGGCGGCGATTGAGAAGGGCATCACCGTCGCCGAGGTGACATACTGCAACAGCATCAGCGTCAGCGAGCACGTCGTGATGCTGATTCTTTCGCTCGTGCGGAACTACATCCCCTCCTACCAGTGGGTAATCAACGGAGGCTGGAATATCGCCGATGCTGTCTCGCGCTCGTACGATCTCGAAGGCATGGCGGTGGGAACCGTTGGCGCAGGGCGCATCGGAACAGCGGTGCTAAGGCGGCTCAAGCCGTTCGACGTCAAGCTCCATTACACGGACCGCCACCGGCTTCCCGAAAGCGTCGAGCGGGAACTCGATCTGACCTACCACCCAGACGCCGGATCGATGGTCTCTCTCTGCGATGTCGTCACTATTAACGCACCGTTGCACCCGGAGACCGAGCACATGTTTGACGACGCCCTGATCCGCAAGATGAAACGCGGCGCCTATCTGGTGAACACGGCTCGCGGCAAGATCTGCGATCGAGACGCCGTTGCCAGGGCGCTCGAACGCGGCCACCTGGCCGGCTACGCGGGCGACGTCTGGTTTCCGCAGCCGCCGCCGAAAGACCACCCGTGGCGGACGATGCCGCATCACGGTATGACGCCCCACGTGTCGGGAACGTCACTGTCAGCGCAGGCTCGCTACGCCGCCGGTGTGCGCGAGATCCTTGAGTGCTGGTTCGATGGCCGTCCCATCCGTGAGGAGTACCTGATCGTCGACGGCGGGAAGCTGGCCGGCGCGGGCGCACACTCGTATAGCGCCGGCGACGCCACCGGTGGTTCGGCGGAAGCTGAGCGGTTCAAGCAACAGACCAGGTGACAAGCAGGAGGCGGCTACCATGTCGTACAATCCCCGACGGAGGAACACCATGACACCGCTTACCGAGCGCCCCAACCGCCAGATCCTGCTCGCCGAGCTCCCTTCCGGAAAGCTCGAAGCGCACCACTTCAAGACCGTTGAAACCACCATCGGCGAGCCCGCCCCCGGCGAACTGCTCTGCAGGACGATTCTGCTCTCCATCGACCCCGCCAACCGCGCCTGGATGCAGGGCCGCACCTACCGCG
>CAYZLC010000069.1:0-8802 GCA_964479365.1 uncultured Dehalococcoidia bacterium | reverse complement strand
GTAGGGGCTACTGGCGGTCGCCCCACACCCTCGCGCGAACGGGAGTAGAATGTAAGCGGCGATGAAACGCCTGCTGTCTGTGCTGACGATGCTTGGGATCGTGGGCATGTTGTCGGCGCAGGTCGAGTCCGCGTATGCGTGCACATGCAGCGAGTCCGAGACGATCGATGATGGCGTGCGCTCCGCGGATCTCATAGTGATAGGCCTGGTCAGCGAGGTCCTGCCGGATCGCAGCGGTGAGAATGACTTCGATGCATACGTGTCAGTCGAACGCTATCTAAAGGGTGTAGGCGCATCGCAGATCTTCGTCGATGATCCGGGGCCATGTGGCTCGTTTGCTCCACATGTGCTGGGCAGAAGAGTGCTATTTGTTCTCCACCAGGAAGGTGACTACGATCCGTTCATACGCTCCAAAATCCGTCTCTAAATTCGCTTATTCGCTCCCCATCCGTTGACGATTACGCAAACACCTTGCGCGCCCGCCACACCTCCACCGCACCATCGTACGTCACCAGCGCCACCAGCCCACCGTCCTCCGCATACGCCCGGTACACCCGCCCCTCTTCGACGGCGATGCCGACAAGCCGGTCCTCGTCGATGTTTACGGCCTGTCCGTGGCGGATGTCCTTCTCGTCCTCGATGTGCAGCGTGATCGCGGGCAGGTGCGTCAGCCCGCAGTCCATCGGCAACACCAGGTCCCGCCACTCGCCGCTCTCGAAGGCCCGCTGCAGTTCCTCCAACGATACCGCCGAATCGACCGCGAACGGCCCCACCCGTCTCCGCTCGAGCGCTGCCAAGTGCGCCCCGCACCCCAGCGCCTGCCCGAGATCGTGCGCCAGGCTGCGGATGTACGTCCCCTTCCCGCACTCAACCTCGATCTCAATGTCCGGCGGCTCGAAACCCAACAGGTCGATGCGATCAATGCGCGCCGGGCGCGGTCTCAACTCCACCACCGCGCCTTTCCGTGCCAGCCGGTGAGCGGGCTGCCCCTGCACCTTCACAGCGCTGAACGCCGGCGGCGTCTGCTCAATCTCGCCCACGAAGGCCGTCAGGGCGCGCGCCACGTCCTCTCGCGACACTCGGCCGCTTTCCGCGACCTGCGTCGTCGTGCCTTCGGCGTCATACGTGTCGGTAGCGACCCCGAGCCGCACCGTCGCGCGGTACGTCTTCGGCAGGTCCATGAGATATTCGGAGATGCGCACCGCCTGCCCAAGCAGCACAAGCAGCACCCCCGACGCCATCGGGTCCAGCGTCCCCGCGTGCCCGGCCTTCTTGACGCCGCCACCCTTGCGCAACACCCGAATCACGTCAAACGACGTCGGCCCGGTCGGCTTGTTGACGTTCAGAATGCCGGAGATTATCGGGGCCAGCCTAGCTGACGGCTGATAGCTGACGGCTACCCCCGTTCCTTCCCCTCTGACACCTGCCGCATCAAGTCCAGAACGTGCGCCGCCGCCTCAATCGTCTCGTCCAGCAGGAAGTGCAACGTCGGAATGCGCCGGATGCGGACGCGCTCGATGAGGTGCCGCCGTAGAAACGGCGCGGCGTGCGAAAGCGCCTGTATCGTCGCCGACTTCGCCTCCGCGTCGCCCAACACGCTGACATACGCGTTCGCGTTCTCGAGGTCCGGAGAGACGTCAACACGAGTAATGCTCACGATCTCACCCAGCCGCGGATCGCTTAGCTCTCTGCGGATCAGGTCCGAAAGCTCCTCGCGAAAGAGATGGTCGAGACGCTGCAAACGCCGGCTCATGCTCAGATTATACGGCGCGGGCGAAGAGCAGCCGATCCGATCTGTCATTCTGAGCAGCGACGAGCCTCTTCAACAACGTAGGGCTCTACGCGAAGGAATCTGGCGGGGACGAGGGGTGTGAACAGCACCCGCAAGCTGAGTCTAGGTTTACCCCTTCTGCTCCGTATGGAAGGCCTCAATGATGTCGCCCTCCTGGAAGCTCTCGAAGCGCTCAACACCGATCCCGCACTCGAGGCCCGCAGTCACCTCCCGCACGTCCTCCTTGAAATGACGCAGGCTTGACGTTCGCGAGGTGTGTATCGCCTCGCCGCCGCGCAGCACTCGCAGGAGCGAGTTACGCCGGATGACCCCATCAGTAACGCCGCAGCCGGCGATACGTCCACCGCGGACGCGGAAGATCGCACGCACCTCCGCGTGCCCGTCGATGACTTCGACTGTCACAGGCTCGATCAGCCCCTTCACGGCCCGCTCAATGTCATCGATCAGTTCGTAAATGATGCGGTAATGGCGCACATCAACGCCCTCACTCTCGGCCAGCCGCTTGGCTCCCGGGTCGGCCTTCACATTAAAGCCAACCACAATCGCCTGCGAGGCTGCGGCCAGCATCACATCGGACTCGCTCACGGGGCCCGTCCCGGTGTGGATGATGTGCAAACGCACTTCCGCCTCGCTAAGTCGCTCGAGCGACCCTCGTATCGCCTCCGCGCTGCCCTGCACATCTGCCTTGATCACGACGTTGAGGTCCTTCGTGCGCCCGGCCGCAATGTCGCCCGAGACCGCCTCCAGCGTCACCGCGCGCAGCTGCCCCGCATCGGTGCTCTGCCGCCGCCGCTCCTCGGCTGCCTCGCGACCCGTGCGCTCGTCTTCCACAACAGCGAAGATCTCTCCGGCGCGTGGCACCGAGTCGAGGCCCATGATCTCGGCCGGCATGGCAGGCGGCGCCTCCGTGATGCGCTCGCCCCGGTCATTGAACATCGCCTTCACCCGACCATTGCTCTCGCCCGCTACGACGGCGTCGCCGGCCCGCAGCGTGCCCTTCTCGACGATGACTGTCGCCATCGGACCGCGGTTCGCATCCATCTCCGCCTCGATGATCGTGCCCTGCGCGGGCCGGTCCGGGTTCGCTTTCAGCTCGGAGATTTCGGCCACCAGCAGGATGTGCTCGAGCAGGTCGTCGAGGCCCTCCTTCGTCTTGGCAGACACAGGAATCGCCGGTACCTCACCGCCGAACTCCTCGATCAGCACCTCGTACTGCGTCAACTGCTGCTTGACCCGGTCCGGCGCTGCGGCCGGCAGGTCGATCTTGTTGATCGCGATGATTATCGGCACGGCGGCGGCTTTGGCGTGGGCGATCGCCTCGATCGTCTGCGGCATCACGCCGTCATCCGCCGCGACGACCAGCACCGCGATGTCCGTGACCGTAGCGCCACGCGCACGCATCGCCGTGAACGCCTCGTGGCCCGGCGTGTCTATGAAGGTGATCTTGTGCCCGTTGACCTCCACCTGGTAGGCGCCGATGTGCTGTGTGATTGCCCCGGCCTCTTGCGCCGTCACGTTCGTCTGGCGGATCGCGTCTAGCAGACTCGTCTTGCCGTGGTCCACGTGCCCCATCACGGTGACGACCGGCGGCCGCGGCTGGAGGTTCGCCTCTTCCGCCGCTGGTTCGCCTTCAGCCACCGCCACCGATGCGCCTCCGCCGCTCACGGCCTGCGCGCCTTCCGCGGGCTGCGGCTCGAACCCCATCTCTTGCGCGACTGAGGCCGCTATGTCGTACTCGACACTCTGATTGATCGCGGCCATCACACCGCGCTTCATCAGCTCCTTGATAACGTCAACAGGCGTCGACTTCAGCAGTTCGCCAAGCTCGCGCACCGTGATCGTACGCGGCAGCTTGACGACATTCCCCGGCCCGCCGGCGCCGTTAGAGCCGCCGTTATCGGCGCTCATGCGGGCGCCTCCAGCGGCAAATCTTGCGCGAAGGCGGCCAGCGCCTCGCGACCCTCGCCCGAAATCGCGACGTTCAGGGACCGTTCAAGCTTCTTCTTCTTGATCGCCGTCTCCCAGCACGAACGGTTCGCGCAGAGGTAAGCCCCGCGGCCCGGGGCCTTGCCCGTCGGGTCGGGGCGCACTTCGCCGTCAAGCCCGCGCACGATGCGGACGAGTTGCCGTTTGGCGGTCACCGAGCCGCATCCCACGCACGTCCTTTGCGGCACGCGTCGTGGGCGCAGGCCGGGCCGCGTGGCCGTATCAGGCATCGGCTTCGCCATCGCTGTTGGCATCGCTCTCACCATCGGCATCGCTCTCACCATCGCCATCGCCGCTCCAGTTATAGTCTGTGTCGACGTCGATGTCCTCGTCCTCAGTTACGACCGCGAGACGCTTGGCGCGCTTTGACGTCTTCTTCGCTTTGCCCTCCGCTTCAGTCTCGCGCTCGGTCTTCTCCGCCTTCTTCGACTTCTTCTTCTTGGCCGGACCATCCTTCGGCGCAACCTCCTCGGCGAACCGAATCCTGGGGCCGGCGGCTTCCGGCTCGACAACGGCCGCAGCCTCAGCCGGTGCCGCTTCCGCCGCCGGCGCCTCCACCTGTGCGGCCGCCTTGCCGTCCTCCTGGATCGCCTCCTGCCACGGCTGTGCCGCCTCCTCGCGAGCGGGCGTCTTCGCTTTGCGTGGCGCCTTTCGGGCCACTTCTGCCTGTGCCGACGCTGCTGCGAGCACCTCTTGCATCGACGACTCCGGCTTTATGTCGATTCGCCAGCCCGTGAGCTTGGCCGCCAGACGCGCATTCTGCCCCTCCTTGCCGATCGCCAGCGACAACTGCCTGTCCGGCACAATGACCGAGGCCGTGTTGTCTTCTTCGCTGATGCGCACCGTGAGTACCTGCGCCGGACTCAACGCATTGCCGACGAAGCGGCCCGGATCCGGGTCCCATTGGATCACGTCGATCCGCTCACCATTCAGTTCGTTCACGATGTTCTGGATACGGATGCCCCGCAGCCCCACGCACGACCCGACCGGATCGACGCCCTCCTGCCGCGCCGCCACCGCCACCTTGCTGCGGAAGCCGGCCTCGCGCGCGATCGACTTGATCTCAACGACGCCGCGATAGATCTCCGGCACCTCTAGCTCGAACAGCCGGCGCAGCAGGTTCTTATGCGTGCGCGACAGGATCAGCTGCGGGCCCTTGATCGAGCGGTGCACCTCCAACAGATACAGTTTTAGCCTCTGGCCGACGCGGTAGTTCTCGTTCCGCACCTGCTCCTGTACCGGGAAGATCGCCTCCGTCTTGCCGAGATCGACGACCAGATGCTTGGCTTCCGCGCGCTGCACAACACCCGAGACGATATCGCCCTCGCGGTTCGAGAACTCCTCGAACACCATCTCGCGTTCGGCTTCCCGCAGACGCTGGAGGACCACCTGCTTCGCCGTCTGCGCGGCGATACGCCCCGCCTGCGACGGGTGAACCTCGTCCAGCAGCACGTCACCGGGCATGACGTCCGGCTTCCGCTTGCGGGCCTCCGGCAGACCGATCTCGATCTTATCGTCCGTGACTTCCTGCACGACGGCCCGCTCCAGGTACACATGGTGGTCGCCCGTCTCGCGATCGATGCGCACCGCCACGTTACCCGCGATATCGCTGTCTTTCTTGTAAGCGGAGACAAGCGCCGCCTCCATCGCCTGGTAGACGACCTCCGGCGGCAGGTTTTTCTCCGCCGCCAGCTGCTTGATAGCGATACTAAATTCGCTTTTCACGCCGGCTTCGACCTCCCCAACGCCCCGCCCGGCCCTGTCCTTCCACGAAGGACGCAAGGCCAAAAAAAAGTGGGTGCCAGCCCCACTCCAGACAGAGCGCTATTCATCGTCAATATAGCACCGGCGTCCCTCGCTGACAACCGTTCCGGCCGTCATTCTGAGGAACGAAGAATCTGTCGGCCGACAAGGATTCGCTGCGGACCACCTATCGCGACTGTGTGCAGAGAGCTGCGTGTACTGGGTCCCGAGCGTTGCGGACGGTCAACGGTGGGTCTCGGACAGACCCTTCGTTACTCAGGGTGACCCGTCGCCCCTTGGAACCTAGCGCCCTTCGTGCCATTCCGGTTAAGTGACGCTGCCGCTACGCCATTGCCTCCCGTAACGCCGAAACCGCCTCCCCAAGAGCCACCAGCCGCGCCTCCCCCTCCGTCCTCCCCTTCACCTCCAGCGACCCCTTCTCCAGGTTCCGCGGGCTCACCGTGACCCGCAGCGGCATTCCCAGCAGGTCGGCGTCGTTGAACTTCACACCCGGTGTCTCGTCCCGGTCGTCGTAGAGAGCCGAGATGCCCGCCTTTGTCAGCTCGTCGTACAACCGCTCCGCCGCCTCGCGCACCTCCGGCTTGTCCGGTTGAATCGCCACGATGTGCACGTCGTACGGCGCCAGCGAGCGCGGCCAGATGACCCCCGCCTCGTCGTGGTTCGCCTCTATCACCGCCGCCAGCAGCCGCTCGGTCCCGATCCCGTAACTGCCCATCACCGCCGGCTGCTGCTTCCCCTCGCGGTCCTGGAAGTGAGCCCCCATCATCTCGCTGTAGCGCGTCCCCAGCTTGAACACCTGCCCCATCTCAATGCCGCGACGCAGGTCCATCGGCGTCCGGCACTGCGCACAGAGGTATCCCTCCTGCGCCAGCGCGATATCCGCGACGATGTCCGCCTTCCAGTCGCGCCCATAGTTCACGTTCAGCAGATGCGCGTCCACCTTGTTCGCCCCCGCCACCAAATTCCGCTCAAGCGGCACCAGGTCGTCCGCCACGACTTTGATCCCCCCGACTCCTGGCTCCTGGCTCCTGGCTCCTATGCCCACCGCTGAAGCGCTCCCCGCCACAAACCCTGCCTTCTCCGCCTCCTCCTCGCTCATGTACACGACATCAACCGCCCCCAGCGCCTTCCGCAACTTCGCCTCGTTCACCTCCATATCTCCCCGTATCGCCACGAACACCGGCTCCGTCCGACCTCCGACCTCCGACATCTGACCTCCATCTTCTTCCCCCCTCCCTCTTCCTCCTTCCTCAGCGTACCTGGCGGAATAGAACACTGCCTTACACGTTCGCGACTCCGGCATCCCCAGGCCCTCCGCCAGCGCTGCGATCGTGTACAGCCCCGGTGTCGGGATCTCCTCGACGGCCTTCGGCTCCTCGTCCCCATGCGCCGGCTCCTTCACGAACGCCGCCACCTCCGCGTTCGCCGCGTAGCCGCACTTCGGGCACAGTAGGCAGCTGTCCTCGCCGTAGTCCGTCAGGTAGATAAACTCGTGCGAGTCGCGGCCGCCCATCGCGCCCGAGTCTGCCAGCACCGGCACCGTCGGAACCCCGCAGCGGTCGAAGATGCGCGCGTAGGCGTCGAACATCTTCTGGTACGAGACATCAAGCCCGTCGTAGTCGACGTCGAACGAGTACAGGTCCTTCATCGTGAACTGCCGCAGCCGGATCAGCCCCCCGCGCGGGCGCGGCTCGTCCCGGAACTTCTGCGCAATCTGGTACACAAGCAGCGGCATATCCCTGTACGATCGCACGTTCCGCTTGAACACCTCGACGAAGATCTCCTCGTGCGTCGGCCCCAGGAAGAACTCGCGCTCGCGGTGGTCCTTCAAGCGAAAGAGGATATCCGCCATCGTCTGGTCCCGCCCCGACTGCTGGTAGAACTCGACCGGCAGCACAGACGGCATGTGCATCTCCTGCCCGCCCTCGCGGTCCATCTCCTCGCGAATGATCCCCTCGATCTTGCGCAGGACCGCCCACCCCAGCGGCAGGTAGCTGTACACCCCCGCCGCTATCTGCGCCACCATCCCCGCGCGCAGCAGCAATCGGTGCGAAGGCGTTTCCGCCTCAGACGGCGGCTGGCGTAGCGTCTTTCCGAAGAGCCGGGAGATGCGCATGCGCCCATTATGCGAGGAACACAGAACAGGGAACAAGGAACGAGCGGCGGCTGAATTCGTTTTGTAGTTTTACTGTTTTGGGATTCGCATTTATTCTAGAATTGCAGTGCCCTCGACCTCGCGGTCCCGAAAGCAGCGCTTGTTCTCAGACCCGCCCGCCCCCCCGCGCCCCCTACCCCGCGGCGCGCCGCGGCAACGGTTTCGCCCGGACGGCCGGTGAGACGCCTGCGGCGGGCACGTCGAAGAGGCGCGGGAAGATCGGCAACGCGCTGACGTCGCCGCGCACCTCGATCCTTCCCCGCGCATGCGCTTCCGCCGGGTTCAGAAAGCCGCTGACGATCTCGAAGAGCGTCTCCGGGTCCCCCCTGATTGTCGTGTGGGCTGACCCCGGCGGCGGGTGCACCACCGTGCCGCGCGGACCGCCCTGGACGTACACCGTCACATCCTCGCCCTCGTCCAGCACCTCCACCGCGAACGCCGAGCGGCGCGTCTCGGACTTCCGGGCGCAGGCGGCCAGCGCCAGCCTCACCCATCCGGCGTCCAGCCGGTCGTCCTGGCGAGGCGGCAGCAGACGCCGGTAGCCCCAGCGCACAAGCTCGAAGACAGCGGGTTCCAGGTCACGTCCATCCTCGGTAAGCTCGTACACGGTCGAGCCGGCGGGCGGCTTGAGGGTGGTGCGCATCACCAGCCCCGCCTCCATCAGTCCGGCCAGCCTGTCCGATAGCACGCTCGTGCTGATGCCCTCCAGCCTCGCGAGGAGGTCCGAGAAGCGGTTCGGACGTAAGATAAGTTCGCGGACGACGAGCAGCGTCCACCGTTCTCCGATGATCTCAGCGGCCCGCGCGAGAGGGCAGAATTGACGGTACGGGGCGTGCGGCACGGATAGGATTATAACTGCGAAATCCGAAGTGTCAACTGCCAAATCCGAAGTGAGCTTCGCCGGGCCTCCTGATTTCGAAGAAGGCCACCCCTTGCGCTCGTCCCGCTGCTCGCCACCCGCCGGTAGGGGCGGCCCTCGGACCCGCCCGCCCCAGCGCCCCGCCCTCGAACCACTCTTCCCATATCGCCCCGAACAAGACGATCCCGCCGGAGGCCGGGACCGTAGCGCGCCCGGTCCCGGCGGCGCGTCACTCGGCGGGAGCTC
>CAYZLC010000068.1:1972-8826 GCA_964479365.1 uncultured Dehalococcoidia bacterium | reverse complement strand
CCAGCTCCAGAACCCGATCACCTACATCCTCGACGAGTACCGCACCTTCGGCTAGAGCGCGCCCCTTGGGCTCGGGTCCGCCAGGCGGGGGAAGAAGCCCGCGTGGCCGCACTCAAGCCCGGCGACTCAAGGCGTCGATCCGCAAAGCGCGCTCCTGATATCCTGTCAGGTGCAGGACCGCTCACACTCTCCTGCAACTAGCTGAAAATAAGATTGACCGAGTTCCGCCCGAGGCCAAAGGCGCCACGGGGTTGCACGGGGGTTTCAGGACTCCGAGCGTTCGGCCACGTCGCCTTCCGTTGTCCTTCGGACCTCCCCGCTCCAACCCGCGCGAGACAATCGGGGGGAGGGCCAGAGGGGGGCCACCTGTGATGAGGGAAGTGCCCGGATCGTCAAGCTCGTCGTCGAAGGGGGATGGACCGCCAGAGGTCGCCAGCCTGCGACGGATCACGCCGGGGTCACGGCATCTTGTATATCTCGATCAGAGCACGCGCTCTCCACTCGTCAAAGGCAGGGCTCCCCAACTCCTAAGGGTGCTCCGCGACGGAATCCACGCCGGTCGCCTTGTCTGCCCTACCTCTTCACAGCACGAAGATGAGAGCGTCCTGTCTGAGCAGCTTCATGGGGCTCTACAGGAGATCGGCGATGAGCTCTCGATGGGGGTCGAGTTCCATGACGACCGCGAGGTCGAACGTAACGAGATTCGCGCCGCGGCGGCTGCGTTCCTGGGGGAGCCTGCACCACGACCGTTGTGGAGCGAAGCGTTCAAGACGGATCCTCAGTCGGCCTTGAAGGAGCTGTTCCCTGTTGGAGCAGGCCTACGGGTCTCGGTCATGACTGACCGTACCGACTGGGCAGTCGAGGAGGCCCTTCGCGAGAAGTCTCACACGGAGCCTCTTACAACGATCTTCGAGGCGGCGCGCACGTCGGGGGCCTCCTTCGAAGAGCGATCGGAGTTGGAGTTTCGCGCCGCCCGTGAGTGGCAGGAACTCCGACCCCTCTTCTTTCCGGTCAGATACGAGGAGCGACGGCTCGCGCTTTGGAAGGAACATCTTGAAGATCGTCAGGCCGGCAACGACGTCATGCGAACGGGAAGCCCTTTCAATCGGTTCCTCCTTGCCAGGAGCCAGGGCTTATTTATCGTCGACCTGATTCGACGGTATCCTTCGCTGCCTGAGAGAAAGCAAGCCTTCTATGACAGCCAACACGTACGGACCATCCCGATGCTTCGGTATCCTTCCCTCCTGATGGCGGCCCTCGAGACCCTTCCTGGTCGCAAGGCGAAGGACGGCGATGTCTACGACCTCCAGCACCTCACGAAGGGGCTGTCGCGGTGCGACACCGTGACAGCGGATGGCGGGATGGTCCAACTCTGCATCAACCACAAGCTCGTCCCGCCTGGCGTCTCTCTATTTGCTGCGCGCGACGTGGACGCCTTGACGAGGCACCTGCAGGCGCTCCCGTAGCGACTGCGCCCACGCTTCGGCCAGGTGTAGACTGCGGCGTCCCTCCGGAAGAAGACGGCCATGCAAGAGACGAGAGAAGGAGCACGGCTCTAGGACGCCGCCTGCATGGCCCATGTGATGCCAATCGTCGTTGCGATAGTAGGCGGCCTCATGCTCGTCGCGTCGGCCGTCTGGGTTGTGCTCTGCCGTCCCACCCTTTCGGACCAAGGCAGCATCGCTAGCATTCTTGGCCTATTCCTTGCCGTGGGTGGGTTTCTGCTAACCGCGATCGGCATCAGAGAAACCGTGCGCAGAATCCAAAGGACCCTCGCCATCCTGGCGTCCCGCCTGATCCTCGGCGATGTTGTGCGGGCCGTTGTACTCGCCCGCGACTTTCGAAAACTCTGTCGCAGTGAGGACTGGCGCGGCGCCTCAGACCACGCCGACGAACTGGAGAACGTCCTTTCGACTCTCGCTCATTCGTCGAGCATCGAAGCCGCCGACAGGACTCTTATGAGGGATAGCTCCTTGGACATTTCACTCGTGTCAAAGCGGCTCCGCGCCAACCTGAAGGGGAAGACCTCGGGACTCGACGACGTAACCTTTGCGAGACTAGACAGGATCAATCGCGAACTGGCTGAGCTCGAGGGACGCCTTAAGGATATACGTAAGGAGGCGACTTATGCCTAGACCCAAGTTGTTGGAGTTAACCAAGACCCTGCTCGAGCAGACGCGCGCTGGCAAGCTGAAGTGGGACGTGACTGCTGTGCCGGACGCCTTTCGCCTTTCGCTTCCATCAATGGCCGCACAGATCACAAAGAGCGCAACGTGGAACTCGAGTTCCGGGGAAGACGAGATCACATATCGCATCTCTGTCCTGGACGAGCAGGGGGCGGAAATCGATTCCTCCGATTGGTTCAGCGGGGAGGATTCTCAGATCCTTGGTCAGCTCTACGACGAGGCGCGCGCGGGCGCTCTCAACATTGACGATCGGCTAGCAGGCCTCATCGACGCCTTGAAGGGAGGCCAGACCAAGTCCAAGTGAAAGGGGCCCGGCCGATCCGCTGGCCGGGCTCAGGTCGCGCATCCCCCCTGGCTCCCGGCACCCACGCCTCCGCCTCGGCCAGGTGTAGACTCGCGGCCCTCTTCCGGAAAAAGCGCCTCATATCTGAAAGCTTCAGCCACTCCACCATCACCGGACTACAGCCGCACCTCGCCTTCGATGTGGCCGAAGTTGACGTTGAGCCCTGAGGCCAAGGTGACGCTTTGTCCGGGCGCCACCGCGGCAAGGGAGCCGTGGGGCCCCTGGGCCGTCCAAGACGAGCCGCCGCGGTTACGTAGCCCCCACAGTTTGGTCGTGGGGTGGATTACCACCTCAGCCACGGGGGCCGAGAAGTCGTACGCGGCGCCGGGGTCAACGTGGTGTGGGAAGAGTTGGCTGTCGTGCCGAAGCAACACGACGTTGCGACCCAGCCGCATCCGGTAAGGAAGTCTCAACGCCTGCGAGCAGCCAGGCTTCCAGCAAGTCCCCGCGCTGCCATTCTCACGGAGACGCTTCTCGTCGTAGAAATTCTCCGCGCCGCAGTGGTGGCAGTAGAAGACCGCATCGCGGAGGCGCACCATGTCGCGGCGCCACTCGCTCTCGCGGACGCGCCCGTGCTGTGGGTCCCGGAGGCCCGACGTGAAAGCCTGCAGGAACGCCTCACGCAGGAACCCAGGATAGATGGGCCAGAACGCTAGGGCGTTGGCACCGGCTTCACCGTACGGGTCCACGTCACGCCCCACCGCGCCATTCGAGTCGTCGCTCGGGTCGAAGATGAAAAGGGGGTCTGAGCCGCACAGGCGATACCTGGCTGGCCAGTCCAGGCAGTGGATTTCCAGCATGCGTCTGCCAAAAAGCGGGTGGTGCACGTGGAGCAGATAGAACAACAGGACGGCGAGCGAGTGCCGGTCCGTGGCGGCGCTGGGTCGGGCCTGACCCGTAACAACCTCGGGCGCCATGAAATCCGGTGTCCCGAGCACTCCGGACCACGACCCGTCATCAATGGTCACGTTGTCGTTGTCGCAGATCGCCACCTCTCCCGTCTTGGGATCGAGGAAGGCGTTCCCGAAGGAGATGTCTCGGTAGCAGAGCCCGGCCGCGTGAAGCTGGTGAAAGGCGTCCGACAGGTGGAACCCCACCGTCGCCAGCACGCGGAGGCTTGGGTCCAGCTGACCGTTGACCAGATCGCGGAAGCCGCGGAAGCGGGTCTCCCGCAGCGGCATTACGTAGCCGAAGCCGGGATGTCTCCCCTCGGCAACCGCCAGGGGCCACAGGAAGCGTCGGTCGGGCGGTCCCTTCTGGACCAGGCGCTGAAGCTGCTCCCGCTGCGCTGCAATGGCCGCGTCCGGGAAGTACCACTTGAGGGCCTGGTCGAGGCCGGCGCGGCGCGCGCGGTACACCTCGCCCTGGCCGCCAGCACCGATGAACTGCTCCACGCGCCACTCGCCCCCGCTCGCGTCGCGCACGCTCTGCCCGACCTGGAGGAGCTCACTCACCCCGCACCTCAGGCTCTCCGTCGTCAGCCGACGCCGGGCCGGCGAGGGCGTCATCGAAGACAAGCACCACGCTGACGTCGTCGCCGCTGCCGCCGTCTGTCGTCTCACGCAGCCAGCCCTCCATCTCGGCCTCGACAGCCGGGACGCCGCGGCTGCGGATGGCGGCGGCATAGTCTGTCGCGGCGCGCTCGAGGCCAATTGGTTCGCGGAAGGAGTTGCCGTACCCGTCGCTAGCCAGCAGCAAGAGCTTCGGCTCTGCCAGCGGACCCGCATCGTGGAAGGCCACTCGCGCCAGGCGCCAGGGCTCGTAACGGAGTGTCGGACTCCCTTCCGCCGCTTGACGGTCCTCGTGGAACGACACGAGCGAATGCGTCTCGTTGGCTATCAGGGTCGGATCGATGGGGATAGGCCGTTCGACGGCATCGCCATCTGTCACGGCAAGGATGTCTCCATCCCCCAGTTGCACACAGGCCAGAAACCCCGGTCCCAGAAGGGCGAGCAGGAGCGTCGTACCGTAAGGGACTAGGCGCTGGAACTCCGGGGGAATGCCGGCGGGCTGCCCAAGCAGCCGTTCCTCCTCGGCGGTGAAAGGGTGTCCCTCGGCGTGCGCGCCGATCTGGCTGTGCCACCGCTCGGCGATGTCTTTCGCGAGCGTCTCTGCCTCTTCCTGGGTCCAACGTCCTTCACCCGGCCCCTGCTGTGCGGCAGCGAGGGCGACCTCGACCGCGATCCGTGCCCCTTGGTCGCTACGAAAGTACTTCTTTCCGCCGTGGCCATCCGCCACGGCGGCCACGACGCAGTCGGTGCCGTCCCCTCGTACTTCGCACCGGTCCTGGCACACGGCGTGATTCGCGCCTTTTACGTGGCATTTCAGCGTGCGCCAGACACGCGGCTGCGGGGGCTCACCCATGTCCGGGGCGGCTTACCACACGTCGGCGTCGGCGTCCGGTCCAGGATCAACGGGCAGGGGCGGGACAGGCACATTAGCTGCCACTGGCTGCGCCTGACTGGCCGGCGCCGAGGCCGACTTCAACACTGCCGTCGAGGCCCAACGAATGAAGCGCGTCAGTTGCTCGGGGTTGTTGGCGCGCACGGGCTTGATCTCAGGGTTGCCGATGAAACGCTCCAGCACGGACGTGTCGGCGTCCTGGCCGATGGCGACGGCCACGCGAACGGCCTTCTTCCCCCACGGCTCGTTCATCAGGGCTGCTAGGCCGGTGGCAAAATCGTCGGTCGGAAAGCCGTCCGAGACAAGCACGACCACAGGTGGCAAAGCCCGCTGCGGCATCGGCGGCATCTTGAGTTGAGCGGCCAGCATGGACAGCGCGTAGCCCAGATCGGTAGCCCCCTCGGCCACAAGCGGCTGCCACACGAACGACTCGATGGGCGTCGGCTGGGCGACGTGCCATTGTGCCCCACTGGAGAACCTCAGCGCCCGGACCAATATCTCCGCGTTCGGGTTTTCCGAGGCCACTTGGCGCATGTGGGGAATCGCATCGCTGATCGCAGTGTTGAGCGACTGAACCTTGCCATCCACCGACATCGATCCAGAACAGTCGGCGAGCCAGAAGAAATGCAGCGGTCGCTTGGCGAGTTCCCCGCCTGGTCGGTTGGCCATAGACCCGCCTCCTCTCGGTGTCAGAATGGGTCCCAGATGAACCCACTCATAGTCTAGTTCAGTAGCGCCATTGACGCCGCCTCGATGGGGACGCACCATGCGAGCGGCCGGCGCACCCACCGGCAAGAGGGAGACAGCACACCTGACACCTCAACCCGCGATCCCACCCGATCAGAGCGAAGTCCGCGCGTTGCTCTGCCGGCTGATTCGAGAGGACGTCAAACACCTGCACCATCCCCAGCGCCTCGAAGGGCTGCTGCGCGACCTGTGCCCTGCGGGGCCGCAACGCTTTCGAAACGCGCTGCTCGAGGCTGTGCGACGCGGCATTCCGGCCGAGATTGCAGCCACAAACCCAGACATACCGGGAGACCTGGTGTGCCAGAGGCTAAGGCAGCGTCTAGAAGATGAGGCGGGGCTGCGCACTGAACTGGCGCAGTGGGCAGTCGAGAGTTGGGCTTGGGCACTGGGCTTGGGCCTGCGCACGGTCGTGGTGGCGCCGCAAGGCGCCGCTAACTACCGGAGCATCGCGGCGGCCATCGCTGCTGCGGCGCCGGGGACGCGCATCCTGGTCAGGGCAGGCGTCTACCGCGAGAGCATGGTGTTGGACAAGGACGTAGCTGTGGTCGCGGAGGGGCCGGAAGTCGTGGTCGAGGCCCTCAATAGCCCCTGCCTGTGCGTGCGGGCGGGCAGCGGCGTCGTACGCGGGCTGACGCTCAAAATCGGAACCCCGGAGTTCGTGACCGTCGGTCGATGTGGCACGCAGTCGGTGCCCGAGTTCGTGACCGTCGATCTATCTGGCGGGCAGCCGCTGATCGAGGACTGCGATATCCACGCGAACACCTACTCGGGTGTTTGCGTCAGGACCGGCGGGAACCCCATGCTACGCCGGTGCGCCATCCATGATGGGAAGTCAAACGGGGTGTGGGTCTACAAGAACGGCGGTGGCGTCTTCGAGGACTGCGACATCCACTCGAACAGCGGCTCGGGTGTTGCCGTCGCCACAGGCGGGAAACCTACGGTACGCCGGTGCGACATCCATCATGGGAAGACCACAGGGGTGAGTGTCTACGAGAACGGCGGCGGCGTCTTCGAGGACTGCGATGTCCACTCGAACAGCGGCTCGGGTGTTGCCGTCGCCACAGGCGGGAAACCTACGGTACGCCGGTGCGACATCCATCATGGGAAGACCACAGGGGTGAGTGTCTACGAGAACGGCGGCGGCGTCTTCGAGGACTGCGATGTCCACTCGAACA
>CAYZLC010000068.1:0-1872 GCA_964479365.1 uncultured Dehalococcoidia bacterium | reverse complement strand
AGAACGGCGGTGGCGTCTTCGAGGACTGCGACATCCACTCGAACAGCGGCTCGGGTGTTGCCGTCGCCACAGGTGGAAACCCCACGCTCCGATGGTGCGACATCCATGATGGGAAGAGAGGCGGGGTGCAGGTCTCCGAGAACGGCTGCGGCGTCTTCGAGGACTGCGACATCCACTCGAACAGCGGCTACACGGGTGCTGCCGTCACCACAGGCGGCAACCCCACGCTACGCCGGTGCGACATCCATGACGGGAAGACGAGCGGGGTGTATGTCTATCAGAACGGAGGCGGCGTCTTCGAGGACTGCGACATCCACTCGAACAGCGGCTCGGGTGTTGCCGTCACGACCGGTGGGAACCCCACTGTACGCGGGTGCGACATCCATGATGGGAAGGATGCGGGGGTCAATGTCTACCAGAACGGTGGCGGCGTCTTCGAGGACTGCGATGTCCACGCGAACACCTACGCGGGTGTTGCCGTCGAGACCGGCGGGAACCCCACGCTCCGCCGGTGCGACATCCATGATGGGAAGGATGCGGGGGTGTATGTCTATCAGAACGGCGGTGGCGTCTTCGAGGACTGCGACATCCACTCGAACAGCCGCTCGGGTGTTGCCGCCTCCATAGGCGGGAACCCCACGCTCCGACGGTGCCACATCCATGATGGGATTAGCGTGGGGGTGTGGGTCTACGAGAACGGCGGTGGCGTCTTCGAGGACTGCGATATCCATTCGAACAGCCGCTCGGGTGTTGGCGTTGTGACCGGCGGAACCCCGGTGCTCCGCCGTTGCGCCATCCGTGATGGGAAGGACGGGGGGGTGTGGGTCTCCATAAACGGCGGTGGCGTCTTCGAGGACTGCGACATCCATTCGAACAGCCGCTCGGGTGTTGCCGTCTCCATAGGCGGGAACCCCACGCTCCGACGGTGCGACATCCGTGATGGGAAGACGAGCGGGGTGTGGGTCTCCGGGGACTCCGACGTCTTCGAGGACTGCGACATCCACTCGAACGCCGGCGCGGGTGTTGCGGACTGCGACATCCATGATGGGAAGCACGCGGGGGTGAATGTCTACGACAGCGGCGGCGGCGTCTTCGAGGAGTGCGACATCCACGCGAACACCGGCGCGGGTGTTGACGTCGCCACAGGCGGGAATCCCACTCTGCGCCGATGCCTCATCCATGACGGCAACGGTGCGGGCTTGTCCATCGCCCAGGGCGGTCGCGGCACCTTCGAGCACTGCAGTATTGCCCGCAACAAGCCGGATCTAGAGGGGACCGACCCTGTCCCCCCCGCCTTCCTCGACTGCAGGATTGGCTGATGCCGACGACGGCCGGTAGCGGACGAGCGACACGAGCACGCCAGGCGCCATCGAGACGGCGGCGGGACACTCCATCCCCTGCAAACCGAGGGTCTGATCCACGTCCACCTCTCTCGACGTCAGCGGCTAGCTGGCCGTCGAACCGGAAGAGCACCGACCAGTCCTTCCGGCCCGATGGCCGGCGCCCACGAGGGGGCGTGACGAGGAGCTCCAGGCCGGGCACCTAGGAGTCCCGGGGCTCGAGGCGCCGCCCATCGCTGACAGCCTTGATGGTACGATCGTCGCGGCGGACCGGCATCTCCTACCTCCGAGTCAGGACCATGGGCAGCCTTCTCCGGGGTTACACGGGGGGCGGCGACTCCGGTAACGAGAGGCAATCCCACGCGTCGGAACCTAACACGACATTCAACCGGAACCGGTCCTAGAGCGGGAAGTTGGGCGTTGTTTTCCGTTGTGTCGCGTCGTTGTAAGTCTCATAGAATCTGGGGTATCCTGTCAGGATCATGACGGCCGCATGCTGAACGCCATACTCACCCGCATCTTCGGGACCAGG
>CAYZLC010000067.1:4942-8837 GCA_964479365.1 uncultured Dehalococcoidia bacterium | reverse complement strand
TGGGCATACCCGGGATCGGCCTCTACTTTTTTGAGTCCGTGACCAGCCGCGATTACGACAGCATCATGGCGATGGTTCTGCTGGGAGCGGTTGTCTTCCAGCTGGCGATGCTGGTCGTGGACGTGGCCTACGGCTTCATCGATCCGCGTATCCGGCTCTCCGCGGAGGCGACGGGTTGAGCCAGGCCGAACTGGCCGCCGGCGCTCTGGAGACAGGCGATCTGCGACCTGTTTCGCAGTTCCGCTTTCTCCGCCGGCTGCTCAGGCGGCCGGTGGCCGTGGCGGCGATCATCATCATCCTGATGATCTATGGGGCAGGCATTCTAGCGCCCCTCATTGCGCCCTTCGACTTCGACAAGACGGATCTCAGAAACACCTTTGCCGCGCCGAGCGGCGACCACTGGCTTGGCACCGACAGGCTGGGCCGCGACGTGCTCTCCCGACTGATCTGGTCGGCGCAGACAACCGTCATCATATCGGGTCTGGTGGTCGTCGGGGGCAGCCTCATTCTAGGCGTGTCGCTGGGGCTCACGTCCGGCTACTTCGCCGGGCGCGTGGACAACGTCATCATGAGGGTGGCCGACGCGCTCTATTCGGTGCCGACGTTTCTACTTATTCTGATCATCAGCGCCACGATGGAGGCCCGCGTCGATAGCGTATTCCGTGACCTGGAGGACATCACCGGCATCGGCGGGCTGGCCAGGTCCGGCGCGCCGAACTTCTTGCTGCTATCCATCGCACTCTCGATATTTGGCTGGGTGGGCATGGCTCGCCTCGTCAGGTCGCAGGTGCTGTCCTTGCGCGAGGCGAACTATGTGCTAGCGGCCAGGGCGCTGGGCAGTTCGACGCCGCGCATCCTATTCCGTCATCTGCTCCCGCAGCTCACCAACCTCATGGTGGTCACAGTGACGCTGTCGCTCGGGGCCGTCGCTTTGGCCGAAGTGTCGCTAACGTTCTTGGGAGTGGGTGTCGAAGACCACGCCAGCTTCGGAATCATGATCTCGCAGTACGCCGGCGCCACCAACGTCCGGGCGCATCCGCTGCTCATCGCGGCGCCCACGATCGTCGTCGCCCTGCTGATGCTTTCGTTCAACCTGCTCGGCGACGCGCTCACGGACGTGCTGTCACCACGCCGGAGATAAAGTGGACGCCGAGATCCGTCCGGCAACCGATGCCGAGATCGACGCCGACCGGTGCGAGTTCACGGGCGGCCCACCGGTCATCGGCGCTCTGCGCGATTACATACCGTCCGACGTTGAAGGCCTCATCTGGCGCGATCCGGCTACCGGGCAGCGCGGGCTCGTCTCGTGGTGGATCGACGGCGAGCGCGGAGAGATTGCGTCGGTGCACGCGGAGCCGCCGGGCAGCGGCACCGGCACACGAATCATGGACGCGGCGGAAGAGGAGTTGCGCCGGCGCGGCGTGAAGACTGCGATCGTCGCCACAACCAACGACAACGTCCGCGCCCTGAACTTCTACCAAAAGCGCGGCTACCGCCTCGTGCGCTTGCAGCTCGAAGCCATGGACCGCGTTCGCGCCGCCAAACCCAGCGTACCGCTCACCGGCCGGGACAGCGTGCCTCTCCGCGACATGTGGGAGCTGGAGAAGATGCTGTAGGGGGCTTCGGGTGCGGAAATCCACTACGTTTCGCCGCGGGCGAACCTGAGCCCGAGGATCTGACGGAAATCGATACTGGGGAGGTTATCGACAAGAGGAGTGCCATCTCCCTCGTGCCGTTGCGAAACCCCCTGCTATAATCGAATTGTGAAAGTCTCCACTCAGCGCCTCCCCGAAAGCCAGGTCCTCCTGGAGATCGAGGTAGACCCGGAGCAAATGGAGCGCTCACTAGACAAGGCCCAGCGCCGCCTCGCTCAGCGTGTTGAAGTCCCCGGCTTCCGCAAGGGCAAAGCGCCTGCGAACATGCTCGAACGTCACATCGGCCGCGCGCGCGTTGTCCAGGAAGCGCTCGACATGCTCATCCCCGAGGCCTACAACCAGGCGCTCGAAGGGCAAGACATCGACGCGATCGACCAACCCTCGATCGAGGTGGTGAGCGAAGAGCCGCTCGCCTTCAAGGCGACGGTGCCTATCCGCCCCAGCGTGGATCTCGGCGACTACGAGAGCGTTCGGGTGAAGCGAGAGCCGTTTAGCATCGACGAATCGGAAGTTGATAAGGCGCTCGACGATCTTCGCCGCCGCTATGCCCTCCACGAACCCGTCGAGAGGCCCGTCCAGACCGGCGACATAGTGCGTGCGGACGTGCTCGGCGTCATCGACGGGCAGGAGGTCTACAAGGAAGACGACGCAGAGTTCCGCCTGCGGGAGGGCGCTACCATTCTTCTGCCTGGCGTGGCAGAGGGTATCGTAGGCGCCGAGAAGGGCGCTCCGAAAGAGATTCCGGTCACCGCGCCGGAGGGCGAAAGACCTCTCTCGGGCAAAAGCGGGACGTTCACGATCACGGTTAAGGAAGTCAAACAAGAGGTTCTGCCTGACCTTACTGACGACTTCGCCCGCGAAGTCGGCGAGGGGTTTCCCTCCCTCGACGCCCTCCGCGAGCGGCTCCGCACGGACATCCGCGAGCGCGTTGATGCGGAGGTCGAGGAGGCATACCGCGACAAGGCCGTCGGCGCGCTCGTTGAGAACGCGAGGACGATCGAGTTCCCGCCGGTGATGATCGTGCGTGAAGTCGACCGCCTGATCCAGGACCACGCGCGCCGTCTCGGATTGGAAGTAGACCAGTACCTCGCGAACACGAAGCGCACCCTCGAAGATATGCGCGCCGAACTCACGCCGGTCGCGACGGAGCGCGTACGCCGGTCGCTGGCGCTCACCGAACTCGCGGAGGCGGAGCAGATTAAGACAGAGAACGAAGAGGTGGACGCGGAGGTCGAAAAGCTGGCCGGTTCTTCGGGGGAGCAGGCAGCCCAAATGCGGCAGCTATTCGGCAGCCCGGACGGGCGCGCCGCCATCGCGCGCTCCCTGCTAACCCGCAAGACGATGGACCGGCTGGCCGATATCGCAAGCCGCGACGGCAAAACCGGCGTAGCAGCCGGGAAGCAAACCAAGAAGAAGGCCGCGACCAAGGTCGCAGCGAGGTGAACAACGGAGGAATCGTCATGAAATCAGAATCACTCGTCCCATTCGTAGTCGAGCAGAGCCCGCGTGGAGAGCGCGCCTTCGACATCTTTTCCCTCTTACTGAAGGAACGGATCGTGTTCCTCGGCACTCCCATCGATGACCAGATCGCCAACCTGATGATCGCCCAGCTCCTATACCTGGAGCGCGAGGACCCGGAGAAGGACGTCAACATGTACATCCACTCTCCCGGCGGAGTCGTCAGCGCCGGGCTGGCGATCTACGACACGATGAACCTGATGCGCTGTGACGTCGCCACCATCTGTGTCGGCGCCTGCGCCAGCATGGGTACCGTTCTGCTTGCCGCGGGTACCAAGGGCAAGCGTTACGCGCTCCCGAACTCCACCATTCACATCCACCAGGCCATCATCCGCGGTGTTGGCGGGCAGGCCACGGACGTGGAGATTCATGCCAAGGAAGTACTCCGCCAGAACCAGGTGATCCGCGACATCCTGTCGAAACACACGGGCCAGGACATGGAGCGCATTATCCGCGACACCGACCGCGACTTCTTCATGGACCCGCCCTCGGCCAAGGCCTACGGTATAATAGATGAAATCCTGCAGGGAACCAAGGTGGCTGAAGCGGCGGCGGCCACGCCGGGGGACGGGGCGAAGGCTTAAACGATGCCAGCTAAGGGCGGCGGAACGCGCGTCAGCTACACCTGCTCCTTCTGTAGCAAGAACCAGGACCAGGTGCGCCGCCTCATCGCCGGCCCGGGCGCCGTCTACATCTGCGACGAGTGCGTCGAGCTGTGCCGG
>CAYZLC010000067.1:0-4932 GCA_964479365.1 uncultured Dehalococcoidia bacterium | reverse complement strand
ACTCGGGGGCAACGGTACGTCCCAAAGAGCCGCTGCAGCGCATACCCCCGCCCAAGATCATTTACGAGCAGCTCAGCGAGTACGTCGTCGGCCAGGAGCAGGCGAAGAAAGTCCTGTCCGTTGCAGTCTACAACCACTACAAGCGCATCGGCGCCAAGCCCGGCAAGGATGTCGAACTGGAGAAGAGCAACATCCTTCTTCTCGGCCCCACCGGTTGCGGCAAGACGCTCCTCGCCCGCACGCTCGCCAAGATCCTCGATGTCCCCTTCACGATCGCCGACGCGACCGCACTGACCGAGGCTGGGTACGTCGGTGAGGATGTCGAGAATATCCTCCTCCGCCTGATCCAGGCGGCCGACTTCGACGTCACCAAGGCGGAGCGCGGCATCATCTACATCGATGAGATCGATAAGATCGGCCGCAAGACGGGCGACAACCCGTCGATCACACGCGACGTCTCTGGCGAGGGAGTGCAACAGGCGCTGCTCAAGATTATCGAGGGCACGGTCGCCAACGTGCCGCCGCAGGGCGGGCGCAAGCACCCGCACCAGGACTTTATCCAGATCAACACCGGGAACATCCTCTTCATTTGTGGCGGCGCTTTCCAAGCCCTCGACGCCATCATCGACAAGCGCATCGGCAGCGGTACGCGCGGGCTCGGCTTCCGCGCCGCGGCGACGCCGCCAACGGACCCGGTGAAGCACGCGGATGAGCTGCTCAAGCACGTCACGCACGACGACCTGCTCACGTATGGCCTGATACCGGAGTTCGTCGGCCGCATCCCTGTGATGGTGGCTCTGCAATCGCTCGACAAGGACGCCCTCGTCCGCATCCTGACCGAGCCGAAGAACGCCCTGGCACGGCAGTTTGCGGAGTTCTTCTCGCTCGACAGCGTCGAACTGGTGCTGACAGACGATGCGCTCGAAGCAGCCGCCGAGCAGGCGCTGCGGCACAAGACGGGCGCCCGCGGCCTGCGCACAGTCCTGGAGGACTGTCTGCTCGACGTAATGTACGAGATCCCTTCGCGCGGCGACGTCAAGAAGTGCGTCGTGGACGCAGACTCCATCCGCGGTATCCGCCGCCCGCTCCTCCTTACTCGCTCCGGCCAGGCGCTCAACCTCTGGGGTGAGGACAAGGGCGAGACGGCCTAGCGCCGTCAGCCGATCGCTCTAACCCTTCTTCGATCGTTGTCGCCTGATTTCACGCCTCTTGGCGTATGCTATCCTGATTCCGCTTATGGCCAAGCGAAGGCTGGACACCCTTCTCGTAGACCGCGGCCTCGCGCCGGACCGTGAGAAGGCGCAGGCGCTGGTGATGGCCGGCCAGGTCTCTGTTGATGAGCGCCCCGCGCCCAAGCCCGGCACGCTCGTGGACGAGGGTGCCCCCCTGCGCGTCGCCGAGCGCGCGCGGTACGTTGGGCGCGGCGGCGAGAAGCTCGAGCACGCTCTCGATGCTTTCGGGCTCGACGTGCGCGGTCTCGTCGCCGCCGACATCGGTGCCTCAACCGGCGGCTTTACCGACTGCCTTCTCAAACACGGGGCGGAGCGAGTCTACGCCGTCGATGCCGGCAAGGGGCAGCTCGATTACCGGCTGCGGACGGACCGGCGAGTTGTCGTCATGGAGGGCGTCAACGCGCGGAACGTTGAGGCGCTGCCGGAAGCCGTCGATTTCGTGACAATGGACGTATCGTTCATCTCGTTGCGAGCCGTATTGCCTGCTGTGCAGAGGTTATTCGAAGGGGGACGTAGGAGCGCAGCAACCGACGCGACGGGAGATCAGGGTGCTCCTTCGAAATCAAGTGGTCCTCTTGCGATGGATCGCGTCGGTTGCTGCGCGCCTCCAATGGTTGCTCGCGGCACGATTGTCGCGCTCTTCAAGCCTCAGTTCGAGGCCGCGAAGGACGAAGTGCCGCGCGGGGGCGTCATCCGCGATCCGCAACTCCACTCCATCCTGATCGGCCGGTTCGTTTCCTGGTGCGTCAAGAACGGCTTTCGCGTGGTGGACATGACCTCATCGCCGCTTCTCGGCAGGGAGGGCAACCGTGAGCTGCTCTTCTGGTTGAGGCCCGTTCTCGCCTCTCCCACGCACGGAAGACCTGTCCACAGTGGTGGAGGGGCTGGGGATGAGGGACTTCCATGAACAAGGTCGGCATCTTCGTCCGCTCCCGCTGGGGCGCCGCCGTGCAGCTGGCGGACCGGGTACGCGAGCTTCTGAGCGACAGAGTCGGAGAGGTCTGGCTGACGTCCGATTGGGACGATAGCGCCGTCGCTAAGAGTATCCCGGGGACGGACCTCCTGGTCTGCCTCGGCGGCGACGGCACGGTGCTCAGGGCCGCCCGCGTCGTCGTCCCTCACGCGGTACCGATCCTCGGGGTCAATATGGGACGCCTTGGCTTCCTGACCGAGGTCCGTCCGGGGGAGCTCGTGGACCGCCTCACGGATGTCCTCGCAGGCCGATGCCGTATCGAGGAACGCAGTATGCTGCAGGCACAAGTCCCGTCCTGGGGGGCCACCCATCACGCGCTGAACGATGTCGTTGTTGGGCGTGCCGCCATCGGCCGGCCGCTGTATGTTGAGGTATCTATCGACGGCGTGCGGCTCGCCATTCACCGCTGCGACGCGGTCATCGCCGCGACGGCCACCGGCAGCACCGCCTACTCACTCTCGGCAGGCGGGCCCATCCTGCACCCGGAGTCGCATGAGCTGTTGCTCACGCCCGTTGCGCCGCATCTAGGCGCCGCCCGGCCGCTTGTCCTGCCATCGGACACCGTCATTGACCTGACGGTTACGGCGGACAAGGAGGCAGTGGTGAGCGTGGACGGACAGATTGACCGAGCCCTCGCGAGCGGCGAAGGGGTCTCCGTCTGCCGTAGCGCGCACACGGCCCGCTTCGTCCGCTTCTCGAAGCCGCAGGACTACTACGGACTGCTGGCGGAGAAGCTTGATTGGCTCCGCGTCCTCCAGGCCTCGGACAACCCGGAGCTGTTCGAGTTCAACGGCATTACGACGCCGAAGTGACGCCAGAATCACCGCCGCACGGCTTCGAGCGTGTGACCGAGAGCCGGCGCATCCATGAGGGCCGAATCGTGAACCTGCGCCAGGACATCGTCAATCTCGCGGACGGCCGTACTGCGCTGCGAGAGGTCGTCGAACACGCGGAAGTCGTCGCTATTGTGCCGCTGGACGCCGACGGCAACGTCGTCCTGGTACGCCAGTACCGCCGCCCCGCCAAGGATGCGCTCCTCGAGATACCGGCGGGCGGCATCGATGACGGAGAAAGCATCAAGGATGCCGCGCAGAGGGAGTTACAGGAGGAGACCGGCTACCGCGCCGAACGCCTCGAGCGGCTCAGCGGCTTCTTCGTCGCGCCCGGCTATTGCACGGAGTTCATCCATCTTCTTCTCGCCACAGGCCTCTCCGAGAGCGCTATCGCCGGCGATGAAGACGAGGACATCGTGATTGAGCGCTTGCCGCTTGCGCAGGCGATGGACCTGATCGCGACGGGGGAGATCAGGGACGCGAAGAGTATCATTGGGCTGCTGCTGGCGGATCGTCAGCGAATCGAGCGCGAATAAGCGAATGGGCATCCCGACAGTGCCAAACGATTTACAAGCGATAGACCGCGTTGATAGAATGGCGGCGGCGATGCAGAAAACGCTAATAGCCGCCGCCGATCGCACCCATGGCCCGCGCTGAGACCGCCGTCGCTCCCCCGCACCGGCTCGGGTTCCTGGCCACGCTGCGCACAGACGGTTGGTGGGTCGAGCCGGCGATTATCGCTATCGGCCTCACGATCTTCCTCGGCTACCTGACCATCACCGCATTTATCGATGGTTGGGAGTACGAGATCGGCCCCTACCTTTCGCCCGTCTTCGAGCCAAAGCTGCACGGCCCCTACGATGCCTGGTACTTCTCGCCCGCACTCCTCATCCTCGCCATTCCGGTCGGCTTCCGCGCCACCTGCTACTACTATCGCCGCGCCTACTACCGTTCGTATCTGCTCTCGCCGCCTGCCTGCGCCGTCGGCGATTTCCAGCGGAAGTACAGCGGCGAACAGCGCTTCCCGCTCATCCTCCAGAACCTGCACCGCTTCTTCATGTACGGCGCGCTCGTCTTCGTGCCGCTGCTGTGGATCGGCGCCATCCATGGCTTCTACAACAGCGAGGAGGTCATCGACGGCCGGGCCGTCGAGACTGGTCTTGGCATCGGCCTGGGTAGCGTTGTTCTCTGCGTCAACGCCTTTCTGCTCATGATGTACGCGTTCTCCTGCCATTCTTTTCGCCACTTCATCGGTGGCGGGCTCGACTGCTTCTCCTGCTCCGCTTGGACGCGCGCCCGCAAGCGTCTCTGGGACCGCGTCTCCGCCTGGAACGTGAACCACCGACTCTGGGCCTGGAGTAGCTTGGTGTGGATAGTCCTCACGGATCTCTACATCCGGTTGGTGGCCAATGATGTGATAACCGACCCGAATACGTGGAGTGGGTTCTGACCCTATGGCCGAGTACGAAACGCACGAATTCGATGTAGTCGTCGTCGGCGCCGGTGGGGCCGGGCTCCGCGCCGCCATCGAGGCCTCGGCGCGGGGCGCGAGCACAGCGCTCGTCTGCAAATCGCTGCTGGGCAAGGCGCACACGGTGATGGCCGAGGGAGGCATCGCGGCCGCGATGGGTAACGTGTATCCGGAGGACAACTGGCAGGTCCACTTCCGAGACACCATGCGCGGTGGCAAGATGCTGAACAACTGGCGCATGGCGCAACTCAACGCTCAGGAGGCGCCGGACCGTGTGTATGAACTCGAAGCCTGGGGGGCGCTCTTTGACCGCACGAAGGATGGGCTAATCTCGCAACGTCCATTCGGTGGGCACCGCTGGGATCGGTTGGCCCACGTCGGCGACCGCACCGGTCTGGAGATGATCCGCACGCTCCAGCAGCA
>CAYZLC010000066.1:5165-8968 GCA_964479365.1 uncultured Dehalococcoidia bacterium | reverse complement strand
GCGTCTGGGCCGAAAAAGCGTTGAGAGCCGAACGGCCTAATTGCTTCGTGACGAGTGGCCCGTGCCAGAGCGTCCAAGCCGGCGAGATCATAGTTGTTGGAATGATAATTGGCGGTCGAAACAGCGTTGCAAAGTCTCTAATCGTCCTCGGCGTAGCCATCGAATTCCTGGGCACGTTATTGATTGCGGCAGAGCCAGTCGGTTATGCCTAAGATGACAATTCGCCCAGTTCGCGGTCACTGCGACGTGTTGGTCGCCAAACAACACACGTAAGCGTCATAGATAATAGGGTTTAATCGATGTCGTTTTCACTCTTCGTGCTACTATGGCTAGCCTTCCACACTCGTTATCAGTGTCGTCAGCGGCCTTCTGGCGCATCGGTGGGGTAGGGGGTCGTTTGGCTGGATGATCGTTAGTGTGGTGCTTGGCCCCTTCGGCCCTGGTGGGAGCGATTATTGATGGCCGGCGGCAACGGCCAACGCTGCGACGTGGAAAAGAGGCGGTAGGCGAGAGCGCCGAGCGGCGAGTCATAGTCGCAATTGATGGCTCTGCCATTAGCATGAGAGCGGTAGAACACGTGGTCGATCAGTTTGGCACTTCTCTTGTCGACGTCTGCCTCGTCACTGTACTGCCTGTTGAGCTTGCTGAGGGCTTGCGGGAGAGTGAGATGTCGGCGCGACGCCGGAATCTTGAAGACAGCTTGTTGCCGTTGAGCAAAACTACACAAGCCAGCTCACACGCCTGCTGAGGGTGGAGAGCGGCATCCAGATCGAGACGACGATCAACAGGTATGACGGGCGGCCGCTTTCCGGGGACGAGATTGGGAGTGGGCTCTCCTCCTACCGCTCGCTAGCGTCTCATTCCTCGGCATTGAGGCATTCAAAGCCCTGCGACAACAGAAGACGTTCGACCAGCGATTGTGAGCTCACATGAAGAGAAATCGAATGAAACTGTGCCAAGCACTACTCGCGGGATCCAATGTCGGCGATGGGCTATCATTCCTTCCGTTCCGTCCTTCGCCTAACTCCGGAGGCTGTTGAAGAAGGCGCCTTTCTAACGAACCTCTCGACGACGCGGCCGCCCGCTTCCGGTGCTATAATCACCTCAAGGAGCGAGAGCCGACCTCCTAATTGCGCGGCCTCGTGACCCCCTAATTGTTAGCAGCTAGCACCGCCGGGGCGCGCTCTTCAAGCGGGAGAGCAGCCTGCATCCGGCCGTGCTAATTGCCAAGGAGGGGGTCGCGGGTTCGAATCCCGTCTTCCGCTCCATTCTCGTTGTTGAGGCGGCGGGTATCGCGCTTGGTTGCGTCTATGTTGGGATGGAAGCTGCTGGCGGTTTTTGGCGTAGTCGTATTCGCCGGCCTGACTTACTGGATCGTCGACGCGGTTAGCCGGAACGGCGGGTCCGACGAAGAAGCGAATTCAAGTAGGCTATCCGCCAAGCGCTCAGTCATACCCGCCGAAACTCCGGTGCCCACGCCAGTACCTACGCCTGTGCCCACTCCAGTGCCTGACCCAGTCTTGGTCGGCGCAGGCGATATTACATCCTGCACTCAGGACAACGACGTCCTGACCGCCGGTCTCATCGACGCCGTCGTATCAGGTACGCCAGGCGAAGTTATCGTGTTCACGGCCGGGGACAACGTCTATGAATACGGCACGCTCGAAGAGTACGAGCAGTGCTATCACCCAACGTGGGGCCGTCACAAGGCGAGGACGCGCCCGGCGCCCGGGAACCACGACTATGGGACCGGCAACGCGGACGGTTACTTTGCGTACTTCGGTGCGGTCGCCGGCGACCCAGCCCTAGGCTACTACAGCTATGACCTCGGCGCCTGGCATATCATCGTTCTCAACACAAGCGACCATTGCCGGCTAATCCCTTGTAGCCAGGGCTCACCCCAGGAGGCGTGGCTCCGCTCAGACTTGGCGGCGCATCCTGCTCTCTGCACCCTTGCGATCTGGCACGATCCTCTGTTCAGCTCGGGGACCGTGCACGGCAATTCGGACCACGTGAAGCCATTTTGGCAGGCGCTATACCAATACGGGGCTGAGTTGGTTGTGAACGGCCACGAGCATAACTACGAGCGGTTCGCCCCTCAGACGCCAGACGGCGCGCTCAATCCCGATTACGGTCTACGCCAATTCATCGTCGGCACCGGCGGCGAAAGCCACTATCAAGAAGGGCCGTTTCTCGACAATAGCAAGGCTGCAGACGGCGATACCTATGGAGTGATGAAGTTCACGCTCCGTCCAGCGGGCTACGACTGGGAGTTCATTCCCGAGGAGCGAGGCAGATTCAGAGACTCCGGCGGTGGTACGTGCCACGGCCCTCCGGCTAACCCCTAAGGAGAGATTTGAGTCAGAACGCGTGCCCTCCGCCGTGAGTCGCCGCGGCTGTAACTCCCGACAGCTTGGCGGTATCTTAACCTACGGCTAGCTGAAGCATTCCCCCCTGATTGAGCTCATGAAGTGCGCCAAACACACGGACGTTGAAACGTCACTCACGTGCGGTCGCTGCGAGACTCCTGTCTGTGTTCGCTGCCTGACGCACACCGATGTCGGCATTCGTTGCCGGAAGTGTGCCCCCTCCCGCGGCTGGACAGCGGCCGGCGCGAGGTCAACGCGCCTTCGCAACGTCATCATCATCGTCGGGCTCGTTTTTGTCGCCGTGGTGCTCATCGGGGGCGGCAGCCAATTGGACGGCGGCTCCAACGACATCGCCGACTACGAGCAATACGTGGACGATACGCTTGCGCAGTACCAGCCCGAGGTAACAGCCAGCCGCCTGATAGACCCGTGGATACCGGAGGCGGGTGAGGAGCAGCCGCCGCCGGGGCGCCGTTTCGTCGCGCTGGAAGTTACGATCGAATACCCGGATGACCGGCCTCTTTCGCACTACGTCAGCACTTCGCACTTCAAGCTGATCGACTCCGACGACTTCGCTTCTGGTGCGACGAAGTCACTCGTCGGTCCTCCGATCCCAGAAGCGCTCGAACTCACACCCGGTCAGAGGACCAAAGGGTGGGTGATGTTCGAAATCGACGAAGCGAGCGACATCAAAGGCGTGATGTACTCGGTTGTCGAAGTCGCCCTGCCCCAAGCAGAGTCAGATGTCGCCTCACCGGGCGAAGGCAGGGGTTGAACAGTCACGATAACTACGAGCTGGCCGATTTGTGCCGTGTTTACTCCCGCTCGATCAGTGCCCACGCTGCATCAGCCAGGCTGTGTCCAGCGATCCTAAACTCGACCAGCGTTCGAACTCGATGACGATCGCTGTTTCGTCTTCCGTTAGGACCTCCGCCATCCAGTCCCGGATCGCAGGAGGCTCGTCCGGCGCGTAGACCGCAAACGAGTCGTCACCCAACTTCAGTATGTCATCGGACGGCACCCTCGATGCGAGCGCCTGCTCGACCA
The DNA here is from genome assembly GCA_964479365.1 of uncultured Dehalococcoidia bacterium. Lineage (GTDB taxonomy): Bacteria > Chloroflexota > Dehalococcoidia > SM23-28-2 > RBG-16-64-32 > CF-163. The sequence goes on along the minus strand of CAYZLC010000066.1, from coordinate 5,552 downwards.
GGGTGCACAGGTTGCGCCGGTCCGACCGGGCGATCACGCACTTCAGCGTGGGGCTTGCAACGCTCATACCCTCAGATACCGGTCGAACCAGACCACACACTTCGTCCAGGCATCCGCCGCTGCTTCGGCGCGGTAACTAGGCCGGCCCTCGTTCATGAAGGCGTGCGCGGCACCGGCGTAGCTGTGGAACTCGTGGGCTTTGCCCAACCGCGTTAGCTCAGCGTCGATCTTGGCGACGTCTGCAGGGTTGGGGTTTGGGTCGTCTTCGCCAAATAGGCCGAGGACGGGACAGTCGATATTCTTCGAGAGCTCGAACGGCGGCGACCCTTCTCCCCACGGCACCATTATGTTGCCGCCCCAACAGACAACGGCCGCCTTCAGGTCAGC
>CAYZLC010000066.1:0-5155 GCA_964479365.1 uncultured Dehalococcoidia bacterium | reverse complement strand
GGCCATGAGATACGTGACGCGGCCGCCCATGCAGTATCCCGTGATGCCGATGCGGTCCGCCTGCGCCTCTGGAAGACCCTTCGTGTGCTCGATCGCAGCATCGACGTCCGCAACGATCGACACGTCCCGAAGCCGCCCCATGCGCTTCAGCGGATCGTCTGCTGAGTTCGGCTCTTCTCGATGATAGAGGTCGGGCGCTATCGCGACGAAGCCCGCTTCCGCGAGACGGTCGCTCATGCGCCTGACGAAGTCATCCACGCCGCCCGCGTGCTGAATGACCACAACAGCCGGAAACCGCCCCGTACCCTCCGGCACACTTACGTAGCAGCGCATCGAGCCGCCGTTGACGGCGACTGTATCCCACCTCGACGCCATGACTTCCCTCCTTAGTTCTGATCGGAACGGCGTTGACGATATACGCGCCTGCGCCCAGAATCAAGTGCTGAGATTCCCGTAGACGCGCGTGGACCGGAAGGCGCGGGCGGTGGGACTATCGAGATTAGTGCCACCCACCGTGCCCGAAGTTGTGCGCCGCCGGCGCCAGGCCACCCGCGGTCAGTGGCACGAACGACTCCGCCATCAGGTTCGTGATCCCGTCCCGCCGCTGTAGCTCCCCCCGCACTATCACGAACGGCTCTGAGCGCACCAGCGACCGCTGCGCCTCGTAGAGGTCCGGCTTCACGATCACGTTCACAAGCCCGAACTCGTCCTCCAACACCAGGAAGACGAAGCCCTTGGCCGTCCCCGGCCTCTGCCGGCACACCACAAGCCCCGCCGTTTCTATCTTTGTCGCATCCGCCAGCGAGGCCAGCGTTCGGCTGGCCACGATCCCTTCGTGCAGCCGCGGCCGCAGGAACGTCATCGGGTGCACGTTGGGGGACATTCCCAGGATGACGTAATCCGCACGGATGCGGTCCCAGTCGCTCATCGGCTCGAGCTGCGCCATGTCCTGCTCGACCGGCAGAGGCAACGCGAGCTGCTTCTGCTCCGTGTTTCGGCCCTCTGATCGGTAGACCAGGCCTAGCTGCCAGAGCAGCTCCCGCCTCTCCAGGCCGAAGCTATCGAACGCCCCGCAGGCGATCAGGTTCTCGATCCCCTCCCGCTTGAGCCGTGTGCGTTCCACGAAATCGAACAGCGAACAAAAGTCCCCACCGCGCTTTCGCTCCTCCTCGATCTCCTTCGCGCCCTTCTTCTCGGATAGGCCACGGACGTACCGCAGCCCAATACGAACGGCTCCCGAGCTGCTGCCGGCGACCACAGTGTATCCCTCCGGATCTCCGGCGCTAGGTCTCCTGCGTCTTGCCTGCAAAAAACCGCTCCAGGAGCAGTGCCTGTGCTACGGCGTCGGTGGAGCGAAGTTCGCCGAATGGCGCTAAACGGATCAGGCCATCCCGGATCTGGTACAGCGTAAGGGGGGACACCGTTTGAATCGAAACACCCTCGATTGTTGAAGGAGGAAACGTAAAGGCATCGTCCGGGAGATACACACGGTAGAGCCCTCCGTCTGCTCCTCCTATCACCACGAAGCAAGCTCTGCCGTCTACATCCCGCTCAAAGATGCTGATTTCCAAGTGCAGGCCGTTGTGTTCTGCGTTCAATACCAACGGTTTACCGGGTATCGGTTCGTAATAGATGTTGAAGTTATCGAAGCCGAGACGTTTGGCCTGGGTGATGTAAACGTCCAATTGATCCCGCAAGACGATCACGTCCAGGTCGCTGTGGGGTCGCGAGATCGTTCCATTGAGCAGAGCATCCTCAGCAAAGCCACCGAATACAAACAAAGGCGGTTTCCAGCTCCCTATCCGAGCGATCAACTCAACGTAAGAATCATCCTGACGCATCGCAGCCCCGCATTATAACGGCTCTATCGTGCAATTTGCCCCGCTGAGGTTGATATCTGGCTGCAGTACCTCCACGCCGTGCCGCTTGCCGTCATTCACCAGCACGTGCGGGGCGTAGAACCCCATCGGCTGCGCGTTGAAGAGCGCGCACAGTGATTCCGCCGCGTAGTACGTGCGCAGCCAGGCCGTCTGGTAGGCCAGCAGCCCGAACGCCGCCGCATGGGCCTTCGGGAACCCGAACTCCGCGAAGCCGGCGATCTTCTGGAATACCCGCTCCGCCACCGGCGCGGGCACGCCCTGTGCCCGCGCGCCCGCAACAAACTCCTCCTTCAGCTTCCCGATCGCCTCCCGCGAGCGCTTGCGGCTCATCGCGCGGCGCAGGCTTTCCGCCTGGCCGGCGCTGAACCCCGCCAGAGCCATCGCCACCTGGAGCACCTGCTCCTGGTACAGAATCACGCCCAGCGTCTCCGCCAGCACCGGCTCCAGCGATGGGTGGTCGTACGTAACCGGCTCCTTCCGCATCCGCCGGTTGATGTACGGATTTACGGAGCCGCCCACGATCGGCCCCGGACGGATGATCGCCACCTGCACCGTCAGGTCATCTAGCGTGCGAGGCCGCACTCGAGGCAGTGTTTGCATCTGCGCCCGCGACTCGATCTGGAAGACCCCCATCGTGTCGGCGTCGCAGATGCTGTCGTAAACACGCTTGTCCTCGAAGTCGATGCGCGAGAGGTCTACGCGCTTCCCCCGGTGCTCCTCGATCAGCTCCAGCGTCTCGTCCACGGCAGAGAGCATCCCCAGCGCCAGGAAGTCGATCTTGATCATGCGCGCGTCGTCCACTGAGTCCTTGTCCCACTGCATCAGCACGCGGCCTTCCATCGCCGATTGCTCCAACGGCACCAGCTCGATCAGCGGCCGCGAGGAGATGACCATCCCGCCCACATGCTGCGAGATGTGGCGCGGGAACCCGGCGATCTGCTCCGAAAGTTCCGCCAAGTGCTGCCATCCGCCGGCGGCCGAAAGCCGCTCGCGATAGTGCTCCACGCGCTCCATCTCCGCCCGAATATCTTTCGCGGAGCCGCCTTCGCTCACCTTCGCCAGCCGGTCCAGTTCCGCCGGCGGCAGCCCCAGCGCCTTCCCCACTTCCCGTATCGCGCTGCGGACGCGATAGGTGGGGAACGTCGCCGTCAGTCCCACGTGCTCCTTGCCGAAATGCTCGTATATCCGCAGCATCAGCTTCTCGCGGATGTCGCGCGGGAAATCGAGGTCGATGTCGGGCACGGACGCCATCTCTTCGTTGAGGAATCGCCCCAGGAACAGGTTGTTCGCGATCGGGTCGATGTGCGAAAGGCCAATCAAGTAACAGATGACCGAGCCGACGGAGGAGCCGCGGCCACGACCCGGCGGGCCATGTGAGGCCCGCCCACGGACCTCCTCGGCGACTTTTTCGGCTAGATGGAGAATCTCTCGGTGGATGAGAAAGAAACCGGAAAGCCCGTGCCGCTCCACCAGCGACAGCTCCAGATCCAGCCGCTCCTCGATCTGCCGGGTGAAACGCGGGTAACGGCACGCGGCCTCCTGGCTGCAAAGCGTACGCAGGTAAGATTCCGCCGTCTCGCCTTGTGGCACCGGCGTTTCCGGGAACCGATAGTCCAGGTCCCGTGTCAGGTCGAACTGACAGCGTTGGGCGATGCACACCGTGTTCGCGATCGCCTGCGGGAACTCCTTGAACAAGCCTTCCATCCCGGCCGGCGGCTTGAGGTCATACTCCGAGTTCTCGCGCCGCAGCAGATGGCTGGCGTCCAATGTCGTCCGGTTCTTGATCGCCACCAGCACGTCCTGGAGCCGGTGCCTCTCCCGAGCGTGGTAATGGACATTCCCCGTTGCGACGACGCCTAGCTTCAGGTGCTCCGCCAGCTCCGCCAGCATCCGGTTCCGCCGAACGTCCCCATAGACCAGGTTGTTCTGAAGCTCGAGAAAGAAGTTCTTTTGTCCGAACCACTCCGTATATCGCCGCGCCGCCGCTTCCGCCTTGCGATGTTCCCCTGCGGCGATAAGTGATCCGACTTCACCCCGGCGGCAGCCTGAGAGCGCGATCAGCCCCTCCGTATGCCGAGCGAGGACATCCGGCTCGACGCCCGGCTTCCCCCGCTCGTGGTCGAGGTGCGCGTGCGTCAGCAGCCGGCAGAGGTTGGCGTAGCCCTGCTGCGTCTCGCAGAGCAACGTCAAATGATGTTCCTGCCTATCGCTGACTGAGCCGTCTTCCTTGCTCCTTGCTCCAAGCTCCTTGCTCCTCACAAGCGTGATCTCGGCACCCGTGATCGGCCTCAGGCCCCAGGCTCTCGCGCATTGCGCGAACTCCATCGCTCCGTGCAACCCGTCGTGGTCGGTGAGTGCCAGCGATTCGTATCCCAGCTCCAGCGCCCGCAGTACCAGCTCATCGACGTGGGAAGCGCCTTCGAGGAAGGAGAAGTTGGAGTGGGCATGAAGTTCGGCGTAGGGCATCTGTTACACGGCTCTACCCTTAACCGTAGCGAACAGACGTTCTTATCGTCAACTGCCGTCTGTCGCCGATTTGGTCGCGGCACTCTTGCCGCCTTCTCCCGTCTCCTCTAGGCTAGAGCACGATTTCGACCCAGGAGGTGCAAGATGACCGATGCTCCATCAACTGAACCCGCATACCCCGTCCAGTTTTCCGTGGACTACCCGGACCGCGAGCTAGACCGGCTGACGACTGCCTTTCGCATCATCACGATCATTCCAATTGCCATCGTCCTCGCTTTCATCAGCGGCGGCGGCGGCGGACCGCCCACCGGCGATGATGGGCGCGGATTCTTCATCGTGTTCGGGGGTGGCGGACTGCTGGCGCTGGCGCCGCTGGTGATGATCCTCTTCCGCCAGAAGTACCCGCGCTGGTGGTTCGACTGGAACCCGGAGCTGCTGCGCTTCACCAACCGCGTGGGCGCCTATCTCTTCTTGCTCCGCGACGAGTACCCGTCTACCGACGAGGAGCAAGCCGTCCACTTGGAGATGCCATACCCGGACGCCCAACGAGAACTCAACCGCTGGCTTCCACTCGTGAAGTGGCTCCTGGCGATCCCTCGCTACATCGTGCTGTTCTTCCTCGCCATCGCGATGATAGTAGTGATAATCATCGCCTGGTTCGCGATACTTTTCACGGGACGTTATCCACAAGGCCTATTCGATTTTGTCGTCGGGACGATGCGTTGGTCGGCGCGGGTGGTGGGCTACGCCTTCGTGATGGTCACTGATCGCTACCCGCCATTCAGCCTCAACCCGTAGGTAGCAACTCT
>CAYZLC010000065.1:8254-9001 GCA_964479365.1 uncultured Dehalococcoidia bacterium | reverse complement strand
ACTGGCGCTGGCGGCGCTTTCTATTCGAGATCCCTCGTCTGGGTCCGCCACGCACGGCGGCCTCCAGAATGCCGGCTTCGAGCAGGGCCTCACGCACTGGACCCCAACGGCTGCGGATGCGGCTATTGTCGTTGGCACCGAGAATTCTACGCAATGCCCAACGTATACGAACATGGGAGGTGTTACCGTAGCTCCCTACAAGGGCGCGAAATCGCTCCGCCTCGGCACATGCAGGCAGCTCTCACAGTCCCAGCAGACGAAGGGGACGAACAAGGCGTCGCAGACGTTCACGGCTGCCGGCTCCCCACTCACGTTCGCGTTCCGGCTCTACTCCTGGGAGCACCGCGGGTATGACCAGTTCTCGTTTGAGCTAAACAAGGGGATGCCCCCAAACTTGGGCCCGGCCGTCGGAACGTTGGCCAGCGCGGTGAGCGTGCCGATGGGCGGCGTGCCCGGCGGAGCCCGGACATGCCCCGTCGCGCTGCCGTGCAAGCTCAGTATCGACGCAGGCAAGTCGGGCGACTTCGTGGCGACGCAGTGGATTGTGGCCACGATCAATATTCCTCAATCGCTGATGGGGCAAACCCTCACGCTCAGCTACAGCGTCGTGACTGACAAAGACACCTCCCATGCCACGTGGGCGTACTTCGACAACTTCAATACTCCGCCTGTAGCCAAGTTCGAGTTCGAGGTCATCGACCAGGTTGTGGAAGGGGATGTCGTTCAGTTCACGGACACTTCCTTTGA
>CAYZLC010000065.1:0-8244 GCA_964479365.1 uncultured Dehalococcoidia bacterium | reverse complement strand
ATGGGTGATCAACGGGGAGACGATTAACGAGCAGAACCCGATCTCCATCTTCCCGAATGAAGGGACGTACCCCGCTAGCCTGACAGTAACAGACACGTTCGGGGACAGTAACCAGGTGCGCGCCGGCGAGACCGCCACTGACGGCACGCCGGTGATGCCCCTGGCGGTCGTAAATCAGGCTCCAACAGTCAACGCTCTCAACGTAGAGGCGCTGTCCGGCCAGCCGGCCGCGCTGTTTGCCCGCATCCTTGACCTGGGTTGGGAGGATACGATCGCGGCGGTCGATGGGAAATGGGAGATAAACGGGAACCCAACTGCCACGATCCAGCAGGACAACCTGCCTTTCGTCTCGACCGGCATCGTTACAGGTCAGGTAACAGCGACTGGACCTCTGAGCGGGACGCTGACAGTAACGGACGGGGTCGCCACGAGCGAGGATGGCTTCGATGTGACGATCGTCCCGAACGATCCCCAGCGCCACGAGGTGCCGACGAACGACGATCTCTCTACCCCTCACGTGTTGGTCAGCGACGCAGCTCACCTCTCCTGGATCCAGTCGGCCGGCGACCATGACTTCTTCAAAGTCCGATTGGACGACGGGCAACAATCGTTGTTGCCGGCCGGTGGTCAGGTGCTGGTCAGACTCAAAGGCCCGAGCGGGGTCGGGCTGAACGCGGATTACGACCTCGTGATCCTGGCGCAGCTTCCCGGCGAAGGCGAATTCCAGAGCGGCGACGCCGGCCAGACCGGCATCGAAACGTTGGCCTACCGCAACGGCGCCTACCGCAACGGCGCCTATCGCAACGGTGCCTACCGCAACGGCGCTTACCGTAACGGCGCTTACCGCAACGGTGCCTACCGCAACGGCGCGTACCGCAACGGCGCCTACCGCAACGGCTCTGCTTTGTATCCTCTGTCGCAGACTGGCTTTAACGGCCTGGCGACCGACAACATCGGTAGTGCGGATATCACTCTGGACGAGCTGGGTCTGAGCACGCTGGAGGGGACAAACGTCACGGTGGCGGCCTATTCGGCTAACCTGGGGACCGAGGAAGAGGTGGCCCTGGCCCAATCCGATGTAAGCGGCACGGAGTTCTTCGTCGCTGTCAAGGGAGCGAACGGCGCCTTCAGCGCCGGGCAGCCGTACACCTTGCAGATCGAGACGTCGTTGCCACTTGACCCGGCGTCTGCTATCGGGCCCGAGGTGTGTACGAAGTCGCCGCTGGTCGGCTCCGACTTGAGCAACCAGTCCACTACGGACGTAGTGGACCTAAATCCGGGCTTCCCGGCTTCCGGCGAAACGAAGACGCTCATCATCACCCAGCGCGAGCGCATCATCGCGCTCGCCGATGACCCTGCCACCACAGGAGTGAACGAGGGGTTGGCCCGCTGGAGTGTACTCCAGCCCAAACTGTCGGCCCTGGCACAACATCCAAACGTAATGGCCGATATACTCTCGATGCCGAGCGCAGACTATGACAGTTGGGATAGCAACCCCTGCGAGGTTGAAGAGGCGAATGTGGTTGCTGCCGGGATCCGCGGGCGGATCCAGTCGCGGCTTGGCCTGGAACCGACGATCCAGTACGTCGTCGTGGCCGGCGACGACGATGTGGTCCCGCAGCGACGCGTACCCGACGAAACGATCGTCGGCAACGAGGCGCTTTACGTGCTGGACTCCCTGACGAAGCCGGGCAGCCCGCTGTACTCGAGCCTGCTCTACGGCTTCGTTCTGACCGATGACTACTATGTAGATACTGTCCCGACTCCCTGGCAAGGCAGAGAGCTGTACGTGCCGGACCGGCCCATCGGGCGGCTGGTGGAGACGCCGGAGGAGATCGGCGCGGCGGCAGACGCATTCCTGACGGCAGGCCCGAGCGGTGGGCTTCTGGACTACAGCACGGCGCAGAACGCGACGGCTCTGGTGACGGGATACGACTTCTTTGCTGATGGGGCTGATGTTACGGCCGCTAACCTAGCGACCAAGCTGAATACTTCCACCCTAATCCCCCCGCTAAACCCAAGCTGGACCGCCGACGAGCTGCGTTGCGCGATGCTCGGCATGCTGTCGGGGAGCCATACGGACTGCAATATTCGCAGCGTAATCGCGGCCAACGCGCATTGGCTGCATTACGGGATACTGTCTGCGCACGGGTTCGCGACTGACGACTTCACCGACCTGGTCAACAGTAACGAGACGGCCGCGGCCGGCGGAGGGACGCCGGCCCTGTCGCGAAAGGTTGTCTTTACGATGGGGTGCCACGGCGGGCTCAACGTGCCCGATAGGGCCGCCCTGCCGCCGGACCCCGGCCTTGTCATAGACCCCTCGCTCGATTTCGCGCAAGCTATGGCCCGCCAGCGCGCGGTGTTCATCGCCAGCACTGGGTATGGCTATGGCGATGACGCAGGGCTGGGCGGAACGGAACTGCTCCTGACCTCCTTCGCCGATGAGATGGTGCAGGGGAACGTGGTCATAGACGAGATGGTGCAGGGGAACGTGGTCATAGGAAACGCCCTGAGGGATGCTAAACAGTCGTTCCTGCTCAGTCTCATGTCCATGACGCCATACGACGAGAAGTCTTCGATCCAGTTGACGATGTTCGGGCTGCCGATGTACGAGGTGCAGGTACCGGAGAGCTCCGGCTCCATAACGCCTCTGGCGGCGGAGGCGGCACCGCCGGCAGAGACCTTCACGCTGAACGTGCAAGACGGGGCCACGACCACGACGACGACTCACGCCATCGAGCAGGTCACGACTTCCAACGGAAGCTACCAGACGGCCGATGGCGACGCTCAAGTTACCGCCTTTCGGGCGATCCAGCCGCGCGTGGTTATTACGATGCCTTCGGGGAACTCAGCCAAGGGGGTGCTCATAAAATCGGGGGCGTTCATTGATACGGCCGGGTCTGACCCGGTGATAGCGCTTCCCAGCCAGGAGTGGCTGCTGGACGATGCCGAGCCGCAAACGTGTCTCAACGCGTTCTGGCCGTCCATACCGGTTACCTTGAATAGCGTGGACCCGGGAGGCGGAGGGGCCCAAGCCTTGGTCGTGACTCCCGGCCAGTTCCGCTGCACAAGCGGTTCGGCGGGGACGGTGACAGGCGTTCAGCGAAGATACACATCGCTGACCGTGGAGATCCTGCACTCCGATCCGGCCGACAACGAGCCGCCAATCGTCAACGAAGTGAGCCTCAGTGGCGGAGTAGCGAGCAGTCTGAACGTGACGGTGGACGCGAGCGACGTGAGCGGTATCGCCAGGATCGTGCTGCTGAAGTACAGCGGCGGCGTGATCACACCCACTGAAATCACCCTGCCGCAATCGATCCCGTTCACGATCAACGTACCGAACGTCTTGCCCACGGACGACATCGCGGGTGAGGTCGTGGACGGGGCGGGCAACGTGGCCTATTTCACGGCAAAGGGATCCGGCGGGTTCACCAACCTGTCTGTCAGTTTCGCCGGTCCAGTTCAAGGTGTTTCGCCGGGTACTCCCACCGTATTCCCCATCACTGTATCCGAGTTCGCGACCTTGGACGAGCCGTTCTTTACCATGGACTTCGGCGATGGTCAGTCCGCCAGCGGACCGGTGCCCAGTGCAACTTTTGATATCGTCCATACCTATCAGCCGGAGACCTCTTTCCCGACAACCGCGACTTTGAGGGTTATGGATGCGGCAGGCCGACTCGGGTCCGATGCAGTGGAGTTGCACGAGTGTTTGGCGGCACCGCCACCCGGATTCGACTGCACGCCTCTGTTCAACAAGGGTACCGGCACGGTGGTCGGCGAGCTGTACTTCAGGCGTGAGGGGACGGGCGTTGTTTTTCTGACCGACCTGTTCGGGAGCCTTGCGGATTCCGGGCACAGCGTCGAGAAGCTCTGTGTGGACGATGATCCCATCCCGTTTAACGCGCAGACGTCATGCCTGGGGAACACCACCGCCAGCAAAGTCACGAGCTGCGGAGCTCTTCCCGACGCGAATGCCGCGGAGAGCGACGGTAACCTCTGGGAGGTGATGATCGATGGGGCGCCGCTAAGCGAGACGACTCAGGTCGTCGGCAGCCGAACTCTGGCCCGATATGACCTTTGCGTTGATGGGTACCGTTTCTTCTCCTTCCACTTCAACCAGTCTCTATCCATACAAGCGTTCTTCGAAGCGCCTCCATAGAGGTCCACGCGGAGTCACAGCCCTGGCAGGGGCTTATGGCCCCTGCCAGGGCTTACAATATCGGGAAGAGGCCAACCACTGTGGTGCAAGTGCGGGCGTGATCCAGACAGCCTACCCTGCTGGTGAGGAGACGCTGCGGGCGTACCTACCTGCGACGCTGGTCGAGCACTGGGCGCGCCGCCCGGAACAGTCGGCCCTGTGGGGCACGTGGCTGAGGGGCTCCCTGATGTTCTGCGACATCTCCGGTTTCACCGCAATGTCGGAGAGCCTCGCGCAGATCGGCAAGGAGGGCGCGGAGCTGATGGCTTCGCTCCTCAACCGCTTCTTCGAGCGCATGCTGGCGATCTCGGATGGGTGGGGAGGCGCGCAGATGAAGTTCGGGGGCGATGCCATGCTGCTCTTCTTCGCGGGCGAGCGGCATGCGGAGCAGGCAGCGGCGGCCGGGCTGGAGATGCAAGCAGCGATGGCGGAGTTTCGCCGTGTCGCGGTGGCCGGACAGACCTATCGTCTACGCATGCGCATCGCGATCCACAGCGGCCGTTTCTACGGCGCTTCGGTGGGCGAGCCGGAGGGCACTCTTCACTATATGCTCGTCGGACCGGACGTGAACCGGACAGCCGGGATCGAGGGCGCAGGCGAGCCGGGCTGGGTGGTGATGAGCGCTGAGGCGGCCGCGCATATGGGCACGGGCTCCAGGCTAGTCCCGCACGATGGCGTCTGGCGGGTGCGGCAGGTGGATTGGCCACCACGGCCGGCTCCGAAGCGATTCGCCGTTGCCCCGAACAACGTGCTCAAACACTACCTCCTGCCGCCACTGGCGACTCCTCTTCTGGAAGGCCGCCTGCCCAGCTTTTCCGGAGAGCATCGGCGCGTGACGGCCGTCTTCATCAACCTGGTGGGCGTTTCTAGGTTGCTTCAGGTGAAGGGGGAAGCGGAGGCGCTGGCACAGGCCGATGCATACGTGAAGATGGTGATCGGCGCCGTCGAGCGACACGGCGGTTTCCTGGCGGCGAGTGACCTGGCTCACGAAGGCGACAAGCTCATTTGTCTTTTTGGAGTCCCTGTCTCTGTGGAGCACGAGGAACAGGCTTCGCTGCGCGCGGTGTTGGACCTGGACCGCGATCTTCGAGAGTCCGACCTGGACCTGACCCACCGGATAGGGGTCAGTTCCGGCTTCGTGTTCGCGGGTGAGATCGGGTCGTCCAGGCGACGGGAGTACACCGTCATCGGCGACAGCGTCAATCTGGCGGCGAGACTAATGGCGGCGGCGAAGCAGGGAGAGATACTGGCCAGTAAGCCGACCGTCGAACGGGCGGGCGCCGGGTTCCAGGTCCAGCGGCTGAAGCCGCTGCGGGTCAAGGGCAAAGCGGCGCCTGTGCCGGTCTTCCGCCTGCGGGGCGCGCTGGTCGAGTCTCAGCCGCTGCGGGCGGTAGAGGCGGTAGCTCCGCTCGTGGGTCGTGAGGAAGAGCTGGAGACGCTCCTGCGACTGGGGCGACAGGTAGTGTCACGCGGGCGTGGGCGATGGGCGTACTTGTGGGGTGAGCCAGGTATCGGGAAGTCCCGGCTCACGTCTGAGGTGGCGGGGCGGCTGCGGTCTCAGGGCTGGCAGGTGGTAGTCGCCTCGTGCCAAATGCACACGCGGCACACACCGTTTGCCCCCTGGCGCGAACCGCTGCGCCAGCTGCTCCACATCGCCCCTGACGATGCGCCGGAGACGGCCTGGCAGAAGGTTGGCGATGCGGTGGAGCGGACGGACAGCCAACTGGCCCCTTTCGCAGCGTTGCTGGGCGAGTTGCTCTCCGTGCCGGTCCCGGAATCCTCCGCGGTCGCATCGCTCGACCCCAAGGAGCGCCGGCGCCACCTCACGGCTCTAATCGTCACACTGCTGGCTGCATCCGCGGGCGAACGACCCCTCTTCCTCCTGTTTGAGGATGCACATTGGGCGGATGAGTCGTCCATGGATCTCTTGTCAGCGGCGCTCGCCCGGTCCGTCCTCCTCGCGGTGGTCACGTCCCGGGACCCGTCACCGCCCGAGAAACTCTCGGCCATCTCGGCGGCCGAGCTTGTCCATCTGCGCGAGCTCTCGGCTGACGCCGCGCGGGCTCTGGTCAGGTCGGCGTCGGCCGGCGAAGACGTCGTGGAAAACATACTCGCCCGGGCGCAAGGGAACCCGTTGTTCTTGCAGGAGATAGCGCGCATAGGCCTGGTAAGCGGTGAAACTGTTCCTGAGACTGTCAACGATGTCATTCTCGCTCGTCTGGACCGCCTGCCGCCGGAAGAGAAGCGGGTGTTGCGCCTGGCATCTGTTATCGGTCCATCCTTTGATTTGCGGGCGCTCCAGGCCCTGGCCGGCAACAGTCTTGAGCCGGCGCGGGTAGACACGGCGCTGGAAGAGCTGGCGGGACTTGGATTCACCCGCGAAGGCGATCGCGAGCCGCCGTCCTACTCCTTCTCCCACGCGCTAACCCGAGAGGTTGCGTACGAGACGCTGCCCTACGCGCAACGTCGCCAGCTGCACCGACGCGTCGCTCAGCACATTGAGCAACAGGATGCGGAGAGGCTGGAGGCGGTGTGCGAACTTCTCCTCCATCACTATGATATGGCCTCCGAAACGGCCAAGGTCGTCCGCTACGCCGCAATGTCGGGCCAGCGTGCGGCGGCGGTATTTGCCACCCGTGAGGCGATGGATTACTACCAGCGTTCACTGTCGGCGCTGGCGCAGCTGAAGGGGTCTCAGAGCGATCGTAGCATGCTGCTGGAGAGGTTTGGCGACTGCCTGGAGACGACGGCCCAGTACGTAGAGGCGGCGCGTTCGTTCGTCGACGCGCTGAACGAGTGGCGCGCGGCTCCCCGGCGGCCCCGGCTGGTAACGGGCTCAGGCGGTCTGCGGACACGAGAAGCGATGCTCTGCCGCAAGGTTGCCGTTTGCTTCGAGCGCCACTGCGACTACGGTGAATCGTTGCGCTGGCTGGAGGAAGCGCTCTCGGTGTTACCAGTCCGCGCGGGGCGCGTGGGCGCGCAGATCTCCGCTACAAAGAGCTTAGTGTTATTTCGCAGGGCTTCTTACGATGAGGCGATCCACTGGGGCCGCCGGGCACTCGCACTCGCCCGGCACAGCGGCGATCGCAGCCAGCTGGCGTACGCCCAGCACATCCTCGCGAGCTCCTACGGGGAGCTGGGCAAGCTCCAGCAGGCGATCCGGCACGACCGTCTGGCTGTGCGCGCATACCATGAGTTAGGGGACCTGCCTGGGCAGGCGCGAGCGAACGGCAACCTGGGAGTCTCCTACCAGATGCTCGGTGTTCTCGACGCCGCGCTCTATCACTATGAGCTGAGCCTCAGGGCGACCGAGCGAATAGGCAATGTCGTTGTCGCCGCCATCGCCCGCAACAATATCGGCGAGGTGCTGTTGATGATGGGCCGGTTGGAGGAGGCGGAATCGTACCTTCTAGAGGTGGGCCACGCAGACCGCAGGGATCCAAGCCTGGCGCCAGTGGTTGGCCTGGCGGAGGTCAATCTCAGCCGTTGTCAGCTACGGCGGGGCGATCTGCCGGGCGCGACGCGTCATCTCCGGCGAGGGCTCCGCCTGTTTCGTGGTGTGGGTGCCGAGGGCCTGCTGACGGAGGCGCTATTGCAGAAGGTCGAGCTGCGCCTGGAGGCCGGAGATGCTCTGACAGCGCGGCGGGAGTGCAAGCGCGTGCTGGGTGACGCGAGGAGACTAGAGGCGAGGGTTCTGGAAGCGCGCGGGGAACGCCTGCTAGGCCGGGCAGAAGCGGCGGCCGGTGATACGGATCGGGCGTGCGCTCATCTCCGCGCGAGCATCGCCATCGCGCGGCATGCCGGCGCAGGCTACGAAGAAGGCCTCTCGTTGTTGGAACTGGCGCGCACGCACCGATCTGCTCTGGACTCGAGGGGGCGGGCGGAAAGGCCATTGCGGCGCGCGATCGGCATCCTATCGCGGATGGGAGCGGCCCTCGCTTTGTCGGAGGCGCAGCAGTTGCTCGACGAAGGGGCGGCGGCAACCGCCATGAGCACGGGCGTTTCGTGAACCAAGGTTCGTTGCGTTAGTCGCGCGGGCGACT
>CAYZLC010000064.1:0-9295 GCA_964479365.1 uncultured Dehalococcoidia bacterium | reverse complement strand
GGTCGGCCTGCCGGACGGCGTCGATCGCGAGCGCGTGCGCCGCGCGCCCCACGTGAGGCAAGTCGGCCGCGGTCTGCAAAGGGCGCAGGGTGAGGACCAGGCTTAGGAGTGAGAGGGTATCCGACATGTGCTACAATCCAACCGAAGTGGAGGCAAAAATGGCAACCAATCTTATTCTCCGCGTAACTGAAGACGGGCTGCGCCTGCCGCGGCAACTATTCCCGCAGCTTGGCGAAGTCGAGGTTATCAAGCGGGATGAATACATCCTGATCAAACCTAAGCCACCCGTTGCCCCTGCCGACGATCTACGCGCACGTGTGCAGGCGGGTCTGCGCGAATCCGGCCTGTTGATCACCCCTGACTGGCCATCTCCTCCCGTCGTGTCACCCGCCAAGCGCGCCGCCTTAGCCCGCAAACTGAGCCATCGCCCGCCGCTCTCAGAAATCGTCATCGAAGACCGAGCTGATCGGGCGTGACCGCTTACTACCTGGATACCAGCGCACTGATCAAGCGCTACGTGGATGAGAGCGGAAGCGCCTGGCTCAGGGCGCAATTGGATCCGGTCCTGCAACCGCTGATGATCATTTCGCATCTGCTGTTGGCCGAGATGACTAGCGCCTTCAACCGGCGTGTGCGCGAGGGCGCGCTGTCGCGCGAAGACTATACCCACCTTAAGCACGCTTTTCAAAGCGACTGTCTGAATGAATACGTCATCATCCCGGTCAATCAGCCCATCATGAATTTGGCCACTGAACTGCTCGAACGCCGTCCACTGCGCGCACTTGATGCTCTGCACCTGGCCACGGCCTTGTCCGCTCAACCCTTTCTGGCCCCCTATGGGGTGACCGAGGTCATGTTCGTCTCTGCCGACGATCGCCTGCTCGCGGCAGCTATGGCCGAAAGCCTGGCCGTCGAAAATCCCGGCCAGCATCCCTGATCCACTCACAACGCAATTCAGTATCCCAGAAGCGCCAACCAACACGCCAAAAACATGAACAGGCCGGCGACCACCACCACGATCAGGACACCACAACCGCCTATGTCAGGGGCGCTGGCGGTTGCCGGCGCACGCTGTGCCTCCTGCTGCTGATTTGGATTTTAGGCTTTCTTCATCCTTCCGCCTTCATCCTTTTCAACCGCGCCGCATCCCGCACCGACTGCAAATTGAGCACCTCCGCTACCTCGTAGCGCGGGGGCAGCGCGTCCTTCACCGGGCGCAGGCGCACGATGGGCGGGAAATAACCCATACGACCGTGGAGTTCGGCCAGCACCAACCCGGTGATGAAGTTGAGCGAGGGCGGGTTGACCAGCAGAGAACCGGTCTGCCACTCTTCGGGCGTGAGCGTGATCTGCGTCATCAGCGCATCGAGTTGGGGGCGGAAGGGCTGTTGGTGATCGAACTGCGCCGGGAGGGCGAGGACGCGCGCGACGGGCTGGCCGGTGAGGGCTTCGACCTGCGAGAGTTGGTCGGGGGTGAGGGGGTGGGAGAGGTTGAGGAGGATCATGGCTTTGGCGCTTTTGGCATCAGGGCATTCTTGACTTCGTTGACCAGTTTCTCTTTGTCGGCCTCCGACAATTGCCCGCTCTTGCCGCTTTCCAGCACCACGACGCGAACGCCATGCGCTTGAGCCAGATCCAGATTGTTCTCGTTCACCGGCGTCGCCGAGATCAGTATCCTTCGCGCGTAGGTGCCAAGCGTTCGCTGGCCCGTCACCCCGACGAGCTGATCGATTGCATCTTTCTTAGCCGTTTGCTTGATCTCGAAAACGGCAATCTGGTTGCCATGTCGCGCCAAGAGATCAACCTCCACATTCCCCGCTAGCTCCTGCAAGAATACGTGGGCCTTCAATTCGTATTCTGGCAAGGCCACGCGCAATGCCTGAATTACCAATCGCTCCAATGGCTCTTCGGGCGGCTCATTATCGTCATACCTGCCGACATACAGCTTTAGATAGTCATCCAGGGTCAGAGTCTCGGTGATCGGCACGGGCGCGCCCACGGCTAAACTGCCCTGCTCAAATTGATACGAGTGGATCAGACTCTGATTGTCTTCTGTTTGATAATAGAATGCGGCCGCCCCCATTTGACGCGCAACTTCGTAGGCCGCCAACACCATCGTTTTCGTGCCACCGGTCAAATTAAAAATCAACTCTGTTCCCACCCACTTACGACCCTCAATGTACTGCTTCAAAGCATTCCGAATCTCGGCCACCTGATAAGCACCGGTTTCACAAAAGGGCCTTTCGACCGCGATTCGCTTGCCTTCTATCACCGCTGCCAGACGCCCAGCCCGCGTGCGGGACAAAGCCAGACTCGTATGCACCAGCACAATCTGCTCCGGTTTGTAATAACTTAATGGCAGCAAGTTCGGCGCGGGCTGTTCGCCAACCAGTAAAATCAGGACGGCCATAAACTTAGGCCTTTCTTTTCAGTTCCATCAGCATTCTGCCCAGCGGTGGTGCCGCTTTGGCATACACGCTAGTGCCTTAAGAAGGTAGGGAGTTTCATCGCTATCCTCGTTTGACTTTAACCACCTGCCCTGCTTGCAGGTGATAAAACACTTTGGTTTTCGTGCCAGGTGTGTTGCCCTCAATTACGCGTGTATCAAAACGATACTCTGTGCCAGTCTGTGTATCGCGCAGTTTACCGAAATGCTTGTCCGGCCGGATTTCGATAATTGTGCCTGTGAGCATCTCAGCAGGCAAAGAATGGGGCGTTGCTGTCGGCTCTGCGCTGGGCACGACCACTGCCTCTGCCATTGCGGACGCAGTGGGGGACGGTGCGACAGGAGACTTCGACCCACTAAAGTACCCATACCCCGCGCTGGTCTTTGCCCCCGCGCCCAATTCGCTCAGGCCACCCTTAAGCCATTCCACCGCCAAAGCCTGCAACCGCTTGGCGTCATCGTTCCATTCCCCGCGCCAGCCCACCGCAAAGCAAAACGGCGTGCCTGCTTCCACTGTCAGGAAAGTTACGGGGATCGGGTTTTGCCAGTTGGTTGGCGGTTGGGCTCCTTTATCCCGGTAATAGTCAGGGTAGTGCGGATTCATAATGTCCACCACCAGCGTCGGGAGTTTTTCTGGCAGAGCATCAAAGAAAATCGCGCCTCCGGCTTGAGCCACATCTTCCGTCTCGCCCTTTTGCGGCGCGCGGCCAAGCACTGCTATGAAATCTGGCGGCGCGTCTTTGTCGTCCGGGTCTTGCATCTCTAGCGCCAAACGAGCATAGGCGCGGGCCACGCCTTTTACACTGCTCCCTGGCAAGATAGGGAAGCCATAGCGGTGAAATGTGAAGCCGACTTCTAGTGCGCCCTTACGCCCCAATCCAGTCACAAAGCGCCAGTCGGTTTTGGCTGTAAATGGTTCCGCATGGGCGACGGTAGTGAGCGCTTGCCAGCGTTTCACCCAATCGGCGAGCAAGGTTGCATCAGATTGCCTAGCGGCTTCCACAATCTTATCGAGTGCCTCGCGCTTTTCATCGCCGCTTTCCTTTTCAATCATTGGCGTGTAGCGCTCAAACAACAGGCCCGCATTTTGTGGCCTAAGGCGTTTTGTTTTGAATGCATTGAATGCTTGGTTGGTTCGTGGAGGGATAGGGTATCGCATAGCTAGTCTTTCAACTCAGCTTCGGCAAAACGCTTCAGCCACGCCAAAAACGCCATGGCTTCCGAGGTGGCGCGACGATACTGGTCAGTGCGGGCATCTTGTGTCACCCATTCCAACAAATTCTTCTTAGGGTCGGTAATCTTGAGTTCGCTTTTGACCCACTCTGAGACATGACTGGCAAGCGCCTTGTGGTGTTCTTCTTTCTTAGCCGCCCAAAACGCCAAGGCTTGCCCCAGACCATTGGTTTGAATCTCTGCCATTGCGCCTTTGACCAGCGCCCGGTATTTGCTCTCGTGCGGCTTGCCTTTCACATCCTTCACTCTGTTCCACGCGGCGCTCGCGCGTTTCTGCTCTAATGAACGTTGCTGGCTCATGGTTATTGGCCCCCCGCTACGTTGAGCAAAACCCAGCCCTGCCCTGTCGTTTCATCGCCGCCCAATTGCACATGGCTGAGATTCAGTTCGGCAAATTTCGCCAATACTTGTTCCGCTGACAAATCCACACCTTCTTTGCGCGAAGGGGTCGCCATCAGCGGCGCATACAGCAATGAGTCGGTAGGCAGATGTTCGCTGGTGAACAAGGCTTTATCGGCAACGGTCTTAGTTGTCGGGTCTAGCTTGATGTGCGTCTGCACTTCGGTGGCATACAGGGCGAAGTCGCGGAAGGCATCTTCATGCAAGACACACAGCTTTTCTTCGAGCGCCTTCTTCCAGTAGGTATAACCTTCTTTAGGCAACGCATTCTCAGCTAGCCATTTGCCCACTTCGCCTACCTCGGCACTTTCCGCCGCTGTGAAACTGAACTCTTCCAGCACCACATCGTTCTCCACCTTCAGCGGCGATCCGGGATTGACTAAGGCTTTTTCTTTGTCAGGCGCTTTCAATTCCGGCAACTTTGATATGTCTGGCCCTGCCAATTGGGTCGTGCGGCGGAAACGCGCCAGGGCATCGGCGCTGGTGGCATATGCAAACACACCCGCCAATGACCGCACCGGGAATAGCAACAATCGCGCATCGCCCACCAACAATGCCCCTGCATGTTCCGAGGCATTGGTGTCCGGGCCAAACAACGTCAGCAGGTCAGAAGATTTCTCGCCCCACGCTCCACGCGCTTCAGCACGCAAGCACCCTTTCAGGCCGCTGGCTTGCACCATCGGGTAGCCGGTCGTGCGTTCGCGCTGAATAGGCAAATCCACCGCGCCCAGCCCGCGCCCGCTCCCAGCATGCAAGGGGGTTTCCACGGTGATAAATAGTAATTGACTTTTCTGGATCATGACTCAAACTCCTTGAATGAGAATGCGACCAAGCCCGATGTCTGCGCCTTCGTCGGTTATGGCCTCGGTTTTTAACACTGTCTCGCCGCTAGTTTCAAAAAAGTACACTGCCCCGGCAGGCAGGTCAGGTTTGGCCGGGTTATGCTCCTCGGCATCTTTTCGGCTCCGGCGGAATTTGGCCCAATCGAATCCGCCGAGGCTTTGGTAACGACCGAAGGCCGCACTGAGTAACGTCACTGGCCCATCGAAGAACCGTGACCAATCGCCGTTTTTGGGCTGCCAACCAGCTTCAAAGAACGTCGGCGTGATGAAACAGACGGCAAATCGCATGGGTAAGGGATTGGGGATTGTCGGCCAACTCAGGTTAGCAATAGTTTCATAGGTTGCTGCATGTGCTTCACCACCCAGCCGCAAAAAACCGCTTTGCCATCCGGCCTGGATAAAACCATCTGCTTCCACCAACAGCCCTACGCCTTTCTGCGGTCGGATAAACTCGGCTTCGTACAGCTGGCCTTCTTCAACTGTGCGTCGTTTGTCATTGATTTCAATCCCAAAGCGTGGCTCGCGGACAAACAAGTCGCGTGTAGCTTTGCCCTTAACCGCTTTACCTCTCCAAAAATCCTCCCATTCTGTCAGGCTCAACCAATCACCAAAACCATGATGCTTGATAGCCTCGGTCTCCTCTGGCCAAAACAGTTGAGGCAATTGGGAACTGCTTTGTACGTTAGCCGGAGGCAAGGTGGGTTTCAGGCATACCCACCCGCCTTTGCCTTTGTCTGCTACGGCATTGGCCGGTATAGGCAGGTAAATCTCCAAGCGCCCATCTTTGTGCTCGGCAACAAATGTCCCCCGCACTTTGAAGCCGCGCAGATCGTCACGAGTGCCAACGTGCACTTCAATGGCATCCTGGTCTTTCACATCAACGCCTGCCACTACCAATTCGTGCGACCGGAGTGCGCCCTGAATGGTGAATGGAAACGGCGGGAACATACTTTCGGCGCGATAGCCTCCGCCCACGTCAAAAGGCTTGCCATCGCGGAACATCCAAACATCCACTGCTTGCAAAAATAATGTGCGCATCTCATTCACCGCCTTTCACTGCTTGATTCAGGAAGCGGGCCAAAATGAGCCAACGCGCCAACTCGCGAAAACCCACCTTGCGCTTGTCGTCGCTGGTGGCGTATTCGTTTTCATTCTCTTGGGGCAATGCCTCATCCAATGCGTTTGACAAATCCAACCACGCTTGTGCCCGCTCCTCGATAGTTGCAGAATCTGCTTGTTCCCAATGCCGCGCCAGCAGGCGCTTGATCAAAGCCTTGCGCGCCTGTTCTTCCGGCAACACGGCGGCTAAGTTTGCTTCATGTGCCAACTCATAGGGAAGCCGTGTGGACAACTTCTTGTTGAAATCCTCACGGGCTTGGTTAATCAATGGCACCACGTTGAAAGACTTGAAAGACCATGGGCTACGCACCCGCAGTTCTTCACCACTGCGCTTGAGCCAATGAATGCAAATTGTGCCAGCACTGGCCTTATGTCGGTTGGCAGTTTTGGCTCCGCGCTCAGCGTCGCGGGCGGCGCGTAAAGCGGCGCTGAGCGGGAAGCGATGGTGTACTATGGCAATGCCTGCTGAGGCAGAGCAGGCTTTGCCATTGGCGTCTTTTACTGTTGCGAACATATTTGCCCACTCGGCCACACGCTCCAAAGCCGTATCAATGGGCAGAAGCGCCAGAACATCATCGCCCCCGGCATAAATCACTTGGCCGGGTTGATTCGCCATACCATCACGTACTTGACGAGCAAATTTGCTCAAGTCTTGGCTAAATTGTTTGTGCTGAACAACCTTCTGGCAAGCATCTACCGCCGCGCCCATATTGTCACCGTCGAACACCACAATGGCGTAATAGGTAGGTGGGCGGCCTGATTTTTCATACAACTCTGCGAGTGTTCGCTGGGCGGCTTTCAACTTGAGTGGGTCAATGGTGGTCAGGCCGTAATCGCTCTTCAAGCGTTCTTCTGTCAGGGCCTCCTCGTATAACAAATCGGCATCCAACCCTTCCGTCGGCCAACGGTCATTGCCCCAAAACTGGGATTTACCTAATAAGGCGCTTACGCTTCGGGCGTGATTGGCCAGCAATGTCTTGTCGGCTCGTTTTAGGTAGGCGCTGGCCGCTACATCGTTGGCTGAGTCAAACCCTTTTCTTTTGCCACCCGCCCAAACATAAAACCGCTTGACCACGCCAACGGCGTCTAGGCGTTCATTGTCGCGCAAACGCACATCGTCGTTCTGGTCAAGCCGCTTGAATACTTGTTGCCAGTAGTCTTTGGCGTTCAATCCGTTTGTACGCAGAGCCGAACGCGCTCCGCTGAGCGAATCCTTTAAGCCGTCTTCTTCTGCCGGGCCAAAGAAGCGGGCGCGCTTGGCCGCGTCCAGCGCTTTGCGCGCTTGTTTGTAAGAAACGCGATAATCGTCACCCAACTCTGCCGCGCCCCAATAATATTCCCACTGGTTGGCAATTTGCCTGTTCCAAATTTCATTCCATTCGGCATCCGGGCGCAGTTTGCCTTCTGGCTTTTGGCGCGCTTTCTGTGCAATGGATTTCCATTCATCACGCAGGGCGGTCTCCGCGGCTTTAGCAAAGTCCTTCACTTTGCCTGTCGCCACAACTGCCACCAACACATTTGGCGCGTCGTTCTGATCGTTGTCTTGCGGGTAAATTACATTCTCGCCCAACGCTTTGCATGTTGCCTGAGCCAAGCGGGTTAAAATCTCGCTCCCCGCCGATAAATCCGCCACGCGCCGCGCTTCGGCAATGAAGCTCTGAACGGGAGAGAAACTGACGATGAGGAGGGAGTCAGACATAGGACACCTTTTGCGCGTCAGCAAACGTCCCAATCCAATCATTGATGATTTTGTAATTAGGAGGTGGCGGAATTGATGGAATACCACCTTTAGCATGCAAACGCTCGCCTGCTGGCAAGAATTGTGAGTTGAATAGCGTTGCGATACCTATAAAATTCCCATTCGTTGTTTTTGTAACCTTCAACCAGAGGGGCGACGCGCGTCTTTCCAGGGCTGGCTTGTCCAAATGGCCTTGCACAACACCCGAAGGCCCGCCATCCGAATACCGAAATGGCAATGGCAAGCCAAAGGCCGAACGCTCAACCGTTGTTATCGCTTGTCCGTTTAGCCATTTAGCGACTTCTTTATGATCCGGCTCGCGATATGAGCGAAAATCGCGCATCGCCCTGCCAATTGCTGTCACCGCCGAATCCCAAGTTCTCCATATCCCTAAAACCCAGACATTGCAGGTGCTGGGATGAAGCACATCATAAGCCGCTATCGCAGTTACCGCGCCGATGTCTAAAGGCTTCATCAGGTCGCGGCATCGACTCAATCCTGATCCTAGAAACTGAGCCGCTTCCTTTGTAGTTGCCGCCTTGATTGAAAAATCAAGACCGTCAGAACTGATCGTTTCTAATGCGCTGAGACCCCCTGCTGTTCGCCGAGAACGTGAGCCAACACCCCCTAAATGGACTAATAGCCAAAGAGCCACTGTTGCATGTTTGAATGCTTGGTCAAACTGAGCGCCCGTGCGGCGAGTCTGTAGAATTAAGTCGAAATTGCTTCCTGGGGAAAAGAATTGTTTCCAATCGTTAGCATTTTTTCTACTTTCACTCATTGACCAATAAAGATAGTCGCGCCCGGTAGGTTGCCTCATCCACGCCCCGTTGCGCGTTACCTGCTCCGGGGGTTGCTTCTGAAATTTCTCAGATTTTGGTGCGTTTTCCCAGGCCAACCGTACATTCACCGCCGACGCGCTGCCCGCCTCATCAGCCGCACTACCGAATACGTCGCTTTCCAGTTCATATAAGCGCTGAGTGTTCTGGTCGCCTATCACGCCGCCTAAGGCGGCCCGTAGCCAGTAGCGTAGCGCGCCTCGGAAAGCAGGGGGGCGCAGTTCAGGTGCGCCGCGAGGATTAGCCCCGGCCATAAACATAGGGGTGACGGTTTCCAAAGTTAATGTCAGTTTCTTCATGCCGTGCTTCTCCTTTTTGTGCCTTCATCCCGCGCCAGTGTAATAGACGGCGCGCCTCTTGTCATGCGTACTTTCCCCCAATTTTGAACCACACTTTGAACAAGATACTCTTTTCCACCCCAAAGGGAATAGGCAGGCGTCACCAGCTCATAGACATTTATACTGAATCATGGCTTGAGGGCGTAGTACAGATGAAGCAATGCCACTAACTGCGCCCGGCTGACGGCGGGCAAACCCCAATGGGCGCGAGCCAATCTATAAACATCACCCAGATGCCGCTCCACTGTGCGCGGCGAGAGCGAGAGCCGCTCGGCGATCTCGGCGTCGCTCGGCCCCTCCCGCACCAGCAGTTCCACCACGCGCTGCTCCGCGCCGGTCAG
>CAYZLC010000063.1:0-9507 GCA_964479365.1 uncultured Dehalococcoidia bacterium | reverse complement strand
CCGTCCTGGCGGCCTGCTGGGCGTCCATTACGTACCGGATCCGCGGGAAGCCGGTATCGCAGCGAACGAATGTCGCTGTGACCGGCCAGACGGGGTCGATCCCTTCCGCGGTCCACGCCGCACGATCGAAGGTCGTCAGCTCCGGTGCTCCGCGTTCCGCGCGGTGGAACGTATAGGCCGGATCGACCTGCACGAGGACGCCGCGGCCCCCATCATCTTCCGCGCGGGCGAGGTTCATGGTCGAAACGTGAAACACGCTCGCGCCCGAGATCGGTTGCGGATCTACAAGCGCCGTCCGCAGCACTTCGCTGCCATCCAACACCACGGTCCCGACGACGCGGTCGTGGTACCGCCGCAGCCGCACGTCAGCGGGCCGGCAGTCGTAGCCCCAGCGGCGTCCCAGGGCGTCACAGGCCGCGGGCGAATCGCTGTAGGCGCGCAGAACGAAGCCGCGTGGCAGAGCGGACGCGCGGCAGCCGACGCGCACCTGCGCCAGCTTGAACGCCCCGATCGGGCTGTCCGGATACGATGCCACGCTGAAATAGGCGACGGGCGGAATCGCCGGGTGCAGGGCCGGGGGAAGCGCGGAGGTCCGGTCGTCGATCTCAAGCGTCAGGCTGAGTAAGTCAACGTCGGCGATCTCCCACGCCTCCGTGTCGTAGCCGTCAAGCCGGGGCGCGGCCTGCAGACGTCGCGCAACGTCAAGCGTACCCAAAAGGGGCGGCATCGCTACTCGCCTCCCGCCACCGCGGTTGCCGCTTCGGCCTTGCTCGGTTCGCGGAATTTCGGCATGACTTCCTTAGCGAAGAGCCGCATGCTCGCCAGGACTTCTTCCTGCGGCACCACTTCCAGTGCATTCAGCAGGAAGTTGACGCGATCGGCGCCCACTGCCTCCCACTTCTTCAGCGCATCGATGATGCGGTCCGGGCTGCCGATGGTGAGCCCCTCCGGCACGCGGACAGAATCGCCTGGGCTCTCCCCGTCGGGGCGGAGCTGTGGTAGCAGACCGAGCGCCGGGTACGCGGGCGTCGGGTAGGCTTCCCGCGCGGACACCAACTGGGCCGCTGCGTAACCGAAGGCTCCCTGGAGCCGCCGCCCGGTCGCGACCCCGGTCGCGTCATCCTCATGACAGTAGAGGAAGTTGACCGTGTTCACCTGCTCGTTAACGATATCGCCGACGGGCTCGCACACCTTTATTCGCCGCCGGTACTCGGCCATGCGCTTCTCCTGCTCTTCCAATCCACCGAACGTCAGCCCCAGCCAGCCGAGTCCGCGGTCCGCGCCGTCGAGCTCCGTGCCCGGACTCGTGATGGCGACCCACATCGGCGGGTGCGGCTTCTGGTACGGCTTGGGCAGGATCGTGCGCAGCGGCATCCTGAAGGCGGATCCCTCATAGCTGAATCGCTCCTGAGTCCACATCTTCGGCAGGCAGCGCACGATCTCGTCCCAGCTCTTCTTCGTGTCGTCGGGGTTCGCGCAGAAGCCGCCCAGTTCAGTCCAGGTCGCTGAGCGCCCTGTCCCCATCTCCAGCCGTCCGCCGGAGATGATGTCCAACGTGGCGGCGCGCTCCGCGATGCGGACCGGGTGGTTCATCTGCGGCACGCAGACCACGATGCCGTGACCGATACGAATGTTCTTTGTCTGAGCCGCACAGGCCGTGAGGAATATCTCCGGCGCCGAGCAGTGCGAGTATTCTTCCAGGAAATGATGCTCAACGGCCCACACCTGGTCGAAGCCGAGCTCGTCGGCGAGCCTTACCTGCTCGAGCGCCCGCTCGTAGACGGTCCGTTCCGACTCGCGGTCCCACGGGCGAGGGACAGAGATCTCATGGAATATTCCGAACTTCACGCTGCACCTCCACGATTCGCTGTTGCGTACTGGATAGTATCACTAATCGTGTCGTTTCAAACCTCCGAAACCGGCAAACCTGCGCGCCGCCTCAAGCCGTCAACTTCAACTATCATGGTTGAGCGCAAGCTCTTGATAGTTTGGCCCCCATTACCGGATCCTTGGGTGTGAGCGCAATGATCAACGCGAGGCTGACCTTGATGATGGCTGTAGACATGAATGACGCAAGGCACCTGGCAAGCGGTGTTGGCGAGGACAGCTGAATCCGGGGCGCCAAGATGAGCGACGGCCCTCGCGACCCACGCGCGCTGGCCGTCCTGCTCGGCATCGGTGGCATTTGGGGGGCTTCGTTCCTCTTCATCAAAGTAACGGTCGATGAGATCTCCCCGCTCGAGCTGGTCGCCGCCCGCCTCTTCCTCGGCGCTGTGACCGTGGCGCTGATCATGCGTCTGCGCCGGATGCCTCTCAGCGTTGACCGGTCTCTGCTGGGCCACATCTGCATTACAGCCATTGTGAGCAACATCCTCCCCTTTGCTCTCATCGCCTGGGGAGAGGAACACATCGATAGCGGCATCGCCTCAGTGCTGAACGGCACCATGCCCATTTTCACTGCTGTCTTTGCCGCCGCGATCCTTGCCGAGGAACGCTTCACGGCCGCTCGCGCCGCCGGCCTGGCGCTGGGTTTTGCGGGCGTGGTGGCTCTCTCCGGCAACGATGTCCTCGACATCACCGATTCTAGCGTCCTCGGCCAGCTGGCCGTCGTCGCGAGCGCCGCCTGCTACGGCGCGGGCGCCGTCTACATGCGAATGCTGCTCGGCGGGCGCGACCCGGCCAGCCTGTCTATCCTGCAATTAGTCGTCGGCACGGTGATCGCCGTGCCCCTGGTTTTTCTCTTCGAAGGCTCACCCGATTACTCGATGAGCCTGCAGGGCGCGCTGTGCCTGCTGGCGTTGGGCATCTTCGGAACCGGGTTCGCCTACATCGCCTACCTTTGGTTGATCGAAAGAATCGGCGCCGTACGCGCTTCGCTGGTCACCTACATTATCCCGATCGTGGGGTTATCCCTCGGTTGGCTTGTCCTGGACGAAAGGATTGGAGTGAACACCCTTTTCGGCGCGGCCCTTATCATCGCCGGGGTTGCCGCCGTAATGCGGGGACCGGCACCGGCGCGCGAGCGGCTGCCGGTGGCTGAGGGGGTCGCGGTTGACTGACGTTCTTTTGTTAGGCTCACGTCACAGCCTAGACCTCGTCTCAGGCCGACCCATCGTCTCCTCTTACAGATTAGGGGCGTTGACAGTTTGCCTGTCCGGTGCTAAATTATCATCACGGATGGCTGCGAGTCCCCTATTCTATTCCCTGTTTAACTATCTTTGCCGGTAGGCTGTAGTCCTTAGCTGAGAGGTACATTTTAGCCTCTTAAGGAGAGGGTGTGCATGGTTGTCCCCCGAGAAGTCGTCTACGAGAAGTTCCGCGTCCCCCACATAGTCAAGTCGTACTCGCGTATTCCTGACGTAATCGAGCTTCCGCCGCTGGTCCAGATCCAGGTCGATTCCTATAAGGTCTTCATCGAGGAGGGCCTGCGGGAGCTCCTCGCTGAGATTTCGCCGATCCAGGACTTCACCGGCAACCGGCTGGAGATGCGCTTCTCGGACTACCGCTTCGACGAGCCAAAGTACTCGCAGGAGGAGTGCCGTGAACGGGACGCGACTTTTGCGGCGCCCCTGCGCGTGAACGTCCGGCTCCTCGTCAAAGAAACAGGCGAGATCAAGGAGCAGGAGATCTTCATGGGCGACTTCCCGCTCATGACTGAGATGGGAACGTTCATCATCAACGGCGCTGAGCGCGTCGTCGTCTCGCAACTCGTTCGTTCCCCCGGCGTGTATCTGACGCTCGAACGCGACGCAACGAGCGGACGAGACCTCTGCTACGCCAAACTAATCCCGAATCGCGGCGCCTGGCTGGAGTTCGAGACCTCGAACCGCGACGTCATCGCCGTCAAGGTGGACCGCAAGCGCAAGATACCCATCACCACGTTGCTGCGCGCCATCGACGAGCCTGAGCTGCTGCCGAAGCACCAGAGCGCAAAGGACATTAAGGAGATAGAGGCGAAGATCGAGAACGCCAAGACGGAGCGCGAGGCGGACAAGCTGCGCCACCAGTTGCTCCAGGTGCTGGGCACGAGCGACCGCGTCCTGGCGCTGTTCGAAGACGTGGACAACCACCCGGACCACCGTTACATCAAGGCTACTCTTGATCGCGATCCCAGCTCCGAGAATAAAGAAGAGGCGCTGTTGGAGTTCTATCGCCGGCTGCGCCCGGGAGACCCACCGACGATCGAAAACGCGAAGGGGCTGATCAGCTCTTTGTTCTTCAACCCTCGGCGCTACGACCTGGGCAAGGTCGGCCGCTACAAGGTCAACAAGCGGCTCGGCCGGCCGAAAGGCACGCAGGAGCGAGTGCTGGTCCCCGATGACCTTCTCGCCATCGTGCGCGAAATCGTGCGCCTGAACAACGGCGGCGGCAGGTCGGACGACATTGATCACCTGGGGAACCGGCGCGTACGCACCGTGGGCGAGCTGATCCAGAACCAGTTCCGCATCGGCCTTCTGCGCATGGAGCGCGTTATCCGCGAGCGGATGACCATCACGGACCCGCAGGAGACGGCGCCCAGCCAGCTGGTCAATATCCGTCCTGTGGTGGCCGCGATTAAAGAGTTCTTCGGTGGCTCACAGCTCTCACAGTTCATGGACCAGACCAACCCACTGGCGGAGCTAACTCACAAGCGGCGGCTTTCGGCGCTGGGCCCCGGTGGTCTCTCGCGCGACCGCGCCGGCTTCGACGTGCGTGACGTGCACTTCAGCCACTATGGGCGGATTTGCCCGATCGAGACGCCGGAAGGTCCGAACATCGGCCTTATCGGCAGTCTCGCAACGTTCGGACGCGTGAACCAGTTCGGGTTCATCGAGACCCCATATCGCAAGGTCGTACGTGAGGTCGACAAGGGATCCAATGTCTTGGCCGGATTGACCGTGCGGGAGGACGTAAAGGCCGCTGATGGGAAAGTGATCGCGAAGGCGGGCGACGTAATCGACGGCGCGCTGTCGAAAAAGCTAGAGTCCTCTGCCGAGAAGCTCATCCCGGTACAGCCGTTCGTTTCCGAGCAGGTGGACTACCTCTCGGCGGATGAGGAAGAGAACTACGTTGTCGCCCAGGCGAACTCACCACTCGATGCTCAAGGTCACTTCCTGGAGGAGAGACTCGAGGTCCGGTCGGGCGGAGAGTTCAGCACGGCCCACGCCGACCAGGTCGATTACCTGGACCTATCGCCCAAACAGATCGTCTCCGTCGCAGCATCTCTCATACCATTCCTGGAACACGACGACGCAAACCGCGCGCTCATGGGCGCCAACATGCAGCGCCAGGCTGTCCCGCTGGTGCGGCCGGAGATCCCCCTCGTTGGTACCGGCATGGAGCGCCAAACAGCGAGCGACTCCGGGCAGGTAGTCGAGGCGGAGCGGAACGGCGTCGTGGCCTCCGTCACCGGCGATGCCATCACGGTTCAGTACGACAACGGCAGCGAGCGGACATATCCCCTGAGCAAGTTCATTCGCTCCAACCAAGGCACCTGCATCAACCACCGCGCCATCGTTCGCCGAGGCGAGCAAGTCGCCAAGGGCGATACCCTTGCCGATAGCTCTTCCACAGATTCTGGTGAACTCGCGCTGGGCCAGACGCTTCTGTGCGCGTTCATGAGCTGGGAAGGATACAACTTCGAGGACGCGATTATCATTTCAGAGACAGTCTCGCGAGACGATAAGTTCACCTCCATCCATGTAGAGAAACACGAAGTGGAGGCGCGGGATACGAAGCTGGGCCCGGAGGAGATCACGCGGGACATCCCGAACGTCGGCGAGGAGAGCCTTGTGGATCTCGATGAGTACGGCATCGTCCGCGTCGGCGCCGAGGTTCAGTCCGGCGATATCCTTGTCGGTAAGATCACGCCCAAGGGCGAGACTGAACTAACCGCGGAAGAGAAGCTCCTGCGCGCGATCTTCGGCGAGAAGGCCCGGGAGGTGAAGGACACCTCCTTACGCGTGCCCCACGGCGAACGCGGCAAGGTTATCGATACGCGCTTCTTCGCGCGGGTGGATAACGAGACCGCCCGCCCCGCGCACGGCGCGCCCGGCCACCACTGCCGCTGGCCTCACTACGCTCAAATTACGGACGAGCTTCCGGCAGGCGTTCAGGCCGTCGTCCGCATCGCTATCGCACAGCGCCGGAAAATCGCGGAAGGCGACAAGATGGCAGGGCGCCACGGAAACAAGGGTGTGATCGCCCGCATCCTGCCGCCAGAGGACATGCCGCACTTGGAAGACGGCACGCCCGTGGACATCATCCTCAATCCGATCGGCGTGCCGAGCCGCATGAACATCGGCCAGGTGCTGGAGACACACTTGGGATGGGCGGCCCGCCGCATGGGCTTCCGCGCCATCTCGCCCGTCTTCGACGGTGGAAATCCGAAGACGATCGAAGACGCGCTCTGCCGGGCGTGGATCTGCGAGCAGGCAGGAGCGCTGATCGAGTCGCCCAACGGTCACGACGGCCGCACGAATGGCATCGGCGAGCGGGTCGATGTCGAGAAGGTCACGAAATACCTCTCCGGCAAGGGCTACGATGCGTCGGCGGTGTTCGATGACGCCGTTGTTGGCGAGGCGGCGCGAGTCGGCCTGGAGCTGTGGTTGGAGCAGCAAGGGAAGAAGAAAGTGAAAGGTAAGCCCTACGCCGAACTCGATCACATGGCGGAGGAGATCCTCCTCAATAGCGGCCAGGCCGCGCCCATCTATGGTAAGCAGAAGCTTTATGACGGACGGACCGGCGAGTCGTTCGATCAGCCCATCACGGTCGGTTACCTGTACATGCTCAAGCTCGTGCACCTCGTCGAAGACAAGATCCACGCGCGCTCGACCGGGCCGTACTCGCTGATCACGCAGCAGCCGCTCGGCGGTAAGGCGCAGTTCGGCGGGCAGCGCTTTGGCGAGATGGAAGTATGGGCACTGGAGGCCTATGGCGCCGCTCACATCCTCCAGGAACTGCTCACCGTGAAGTCGGACGACGTCGTCGGCCGCGTGAAGACCTATGAAGCGATCGTCAAAGGCGAGGACATCCAAGAGCCGGGGGTACCGGAATCTTTCAAGGTGCTGGTCAAGGAGCTGCAAAGTCTTGGTCTGGCCGTTGAAGTCCTGAACGAGGAAGAGGAACGGGTGCTGCTGGCAGAAACGTCCGCCCAGGACCTGCCGGAGCTGGGGATAGACCTCAGCGGTTTCGAGAAAGGGGAGGACTTAGTTGCCTCTGGACGTTAACGACTTCAACGCGATCCGCATATCGCTGGCCTCACCCGAGCAGGTGCGCTCGTGGTCATACGGCGAGGTAACGAAGCCGGAAACGATTAACTATCGAACGCTGAAGCCGGAGAAGGACGGGCTCTTCTGCGAGAAGATCTTCGGGCCTACGAAAGACTTCGAGTGCTACTGCGGCAAGTACAAGCGCGTGCGCTACAAGGGGATCATCTGTGACAAGTGCGGAGTGGAGATAACGCGCTCCAAGGTGCGCCGCGAGCGCATGGGCCACATCCAGCTCGCCTCGCCGGTCGCGCATATCTGGTTCGTCAAGGGCACGCCCAGCCGCATCGGCCTGCTCCTGGACATTTCGCCACGCAGCCTGGAGCGGGTGCTCTACTTCGCGCAGTTCATCGTGACGTCCGTAAACGAGGACGTCCGCAAAGCAGCTCTCGACGGGCTCCGCGAGGAGATGGATAAGGCCGTTGACGGCAGTGAGTCCGACCAGATGACGAGGATCGCCGAGATCGAGAGCTCGACGGCCGGCGCCATGGACGAGTTGGAGAAGACCCGGCCTGAGCGCTTGGCCAAGGCGGACGCTGATGTGGACGCCCAGATCGCTACGCTCCGTGAGAAGGGCGCCGCCCTCGAAGCAGACATCGAGAAGACAGGCCAGAAGAACGCGGCCAAGAAGCTGGCCCTGGACGACGCTTACGTCATCGCCTTGCGCGGTGAGCCGCTGCACAAGGATGCGCTCAAGCGGCTTCAAGCGCAGGTGGCGAAGCGGGCCGAAAAGCTGGAAGCCGGACGCGCCGCAAAGCGCAAGGCGACCGAGTCGCAGCTGGAGCTGGAACTGACACGCCTGCGCGAGAGCGCGATGGCCGAGATGGAGCCACTCCGAAAGAAGGTCAACGAAGAGCGCGACGCGATCCGCGCGCAATACGAACAGCAGATAGAAAGCCTGGAAGACCTGAAGGACCCCATTCCGGACGATCAGTGCACGCTCCTGCTGGAACAGAACGTGAAGGAACTGAATGAGAAGCACCCCGGCCTCATCCAGGCGGGCATGGGCGCGGAAGCGATCATCGAGATACTCGAGCGGGTGGACCTGGACCAGTTGGCGGTCAAACTGCGCTCAGAGATCCAGAACTTCAGCGGGCAGCGCCGCAAGAAGGCGACGAAGCGGTTACGCGTGGTGGAAGCGCTGCGCAAGAGCGGCAACAAGCCGGCCTGGATGGTGCTGGGAATACTGCCCGTCCTCCCGCCGGACCTGAGGCCAATGGTGCAGCTTGACGGCGGACGCTTCGCCACCAGCGATCTGAACGACCTCTACCGCCGCGTAATCAACCGCAACAACCGGCTCAAGCGGCTCCTTGAGCTGGGCGCCCCCGAGATCATCATCCGCAACGAGAAGCGCATGCTCCAGGAGGCTGTGGACAGTCTCATCGACAACGGGCGACGGGGCCGGGCCGTGTCCACGGCCGGGAACCACAAGCTGAAGTCACTGTCGGACATGCTGAAGGGCAAGCAAGGCCGCTTCCGTCAGAACCTGCTGGGCAAGCGCGTCGACTACTCGGGTCGGTCGGTAATCGTCGTCGGCCCGGAGCTGAAGCTGCACCAGTGCGGCCTGCCGAAGCGGATGGCTCTGGAGCTATTTAAGCCGTTCGTAATGCATGGGCTCGTCGCCCGCGGTCTGGCGCACAACATCAAGTCCGCCAAGCGCATCGTGGAGCGGGCACGCCCCGAGGTCTGGGACATCCTCGACGAGATCATCAAGCAGCGCCCAGTCCTGCTGAACCGCGCGCCCACGCTGCACAGGCTGGGCATCCAGGCGTTCGAGCCCGTCCTTATCGACGGCAGCGCCATCCAGATTCACCCGCTCGTGTGTACGGCCTTCAACGCCGACTTCGACGGCGACCAGATGGCGGTGCACGTCCCCTTATCTCGCGCGGCGGTGGCAGAGGCGCGCCAGATCATGCTTTCCAGCCAGAACCTGCTCTACCCGTCGAGCGGCGAACCCGTAGTGGCGCCAACGCTGGACATCGTGCTCGGCTGCTACTACCTCACCGAAGAGAAGTTGGAGAAGGGAAAGGCCAAAGAGCCACGTGGCATCTACAGCAGTTTCGATGAAGCCAAGATTGCCAACGCCCTGGGCAGCCTGGACCTGCGCACACCCATAACGGTGCGCGACGCGAAGACAGGCGGCGAGCGGATCAGGACAACTGTCGGCCGCGTCATCTTTAACGAGGTGCTGCCGGAAGAGCTCGGCTTCCGTAACCACCTTATGGACAAGAAGGCGATTAAGGAGCTTGTGAGCGAATGT
>CAYZLC010000062.1:3275-9583 GCA_964479365.1 uncultured Dehalococcoidia bacterium | reverse complement strand
CCACAGCCAGTCTGGGCCGCTTGATAAACGACGGCTACGCATACCTGCAGATCAATGTCTGGCTAGTGATCTTCCCGGCCGCCGTGATTGCGCTGTTGATGCTCTGCTTCACGTTCATCGGCGACGGCCTCCGCGACGCGCTCGATCCGCGAGCGCGATAGGGGCGTCCGCCAGAGGACGCCGAGCGGGCCCTTAACCTGAAACTGGGCCCGTGCCAAGTCCGGGTTCCGTCATCCTCTCAGGATCGAGCAGCCGGCTGAGCTCTTCGTCCGATAGCTGCGTTCGCTCGCGCGCGACCTCACCGATCGTGCGGCCGCTCTTCGCGGCCTCCTTGGCGATCTCGGCGGCGGCGTCGTAGCCAATGGCCGGCGCAAGCGCTGTGGCCAGCATGAGGCCGCGCTCCACAATCTCGGGTCCGCGCTCCGTGGCGGCAATGCCCTTGACGCACCGCTCTGTGAAGTTCTCAGTTGCCGCCGCCAGCAGGTCGATCGCCTCCAGCAGGTTGTGGGCGGCGACCGGCAGCATCAGGTTCAGCTCGAAGTAGCTTCCCTGCGCCGCCTGGCACACTGCGGCGTCGCATCCGATCACGTTCGCCACAACCTGTATGAGCGACTCGGCGATCACGGGGTTTACCTTGCCGGGCATGATAGAGCTGCCGGGCTGAACCTCTGGCAGCGCGAGTTCGCCCAGCCCGGCCCGCGGACCGGAGCCGAGCCACCGGATATCGTTGGCTATCTTCTGAAGGCTGACAGCAACGGTGCGGAGCGACCCGCTGGCCTCCAGTACACCGTCCAGTGTGCTCTGCGCCTGGAAGTGGTTGTCCGTCTCGCGTATCGAGACGCCAAGCTCGTCCGACAGGATCGCGCAAACGCTCGAGGCGAACTCCGGGTGCGTGTTGACGCCGGTCCCGACGGCGGTGCCTCCGAGAGCGACCTCCGACAGCTCTTCCTCGGCGTGGCGGAGACGGCGGACGCCGCGCTCCGCCTGGCCGGCGTAACCAAGGAACTCCTGTCCCAGGCGGATCGGCGTCGCGTCCTGGAGGTGAGTGCGGCCGGTCTTGATGACGCCCCAGAACTCCTTCGACTTCACCTCGAGCGCTGCGCGAAGGCGTTCGAGCGCGGGGATGAGCTGCTTGTCGATCTGCACCAGCGCCGCCACGTGGATAGCGGTGGGGATGACGTCGTTCGAAGACTGGCACATGTTGACGTGGTCGTTCGGGTGGACAAGCTTGGAACCGCGCGCGCCGCCCAGGATCTCGATCGCTCGGTTCGCGATGACCTCATTGGCGTTGATGTTAGTGGATGTGCCGGACCCCGTCTGGAAGACGTCGACGACAAAATGGTCGTCGAGCTTGCCTTCCGCTACTTCGCGCGCCGCCGCTTGGATCCCCTCCGCGATGCGCGGCTCGATCAGGCCGAGGTCTGAGTTGGCTTGGGCGGCGGACATCTTGACTAGGCCGAGTGCCCGAATGAAGGTGCGGCCGAAGCGGAGACTACTAATGGGAAAGTTCAGAGCTGCCCGCTGGGTGGACGCGCCGTAGTACGCGTCGGCTGGCACTTCCATCGGGCCCATCGAGTCGCGTTCTGTACGGGTGGGGCGGTCAGGCATCGCGTTCGACATGATATATCGGATGACGGCGAAGGAGGAAGAAGGGCCTGAGGGGAAGAAAGGGCCAGAATTGCGTGCGATAATACGGCTAACTCATGGAGGCCGAACAGCTCGCGATTGACGGGGGGGTGCCTGTCCGCGACCGGCCGTATCCACCATGGCCGCTGCTCAGCTCTGACGACGTCCAGGCGGTCGCAGACGTACTTCGGTCCGGCAGGCTGACTCAGCTCTCAGGCGGCGCGGTCGTGGCCTTTGAGGAGGCCTTCGCTAGATGGCATTCCGTCCGGAACTGCGTCGCGACCAGCTCCGGCACGACGGCGATACACACCGTGTTGGCCGCGCTGGGCATTGGCCCGGGCGATGAGGTCATCGTGCCAGCCCACACCTTCATCGCGTCCGCCACGCCGATCCTCCACCAGAATGCCGTACCTGTGTTCGCGGACGTCGACCCGCGGACGTTTTGCCTCTCGCCGGAGAGCGTTTCCGAGCGGATCACGGACCGAACGAAGGTAATCATCGCCGTACACCTGAACGGGCACCCGGCGGACATGGACGCTCTCCTCTCCTTGGCAGATCCGAGGGGCATCGCGGTCATCGAGGATGCGGCGCAGGCGCACGGGGCGCTCTACAACGGCCGCAAGGTCGGGACGATCGGTCGCGCGGGATGTTTCAGCTTCTGGGAGGACAAGATCATCACAACGGGCGGAGAGGGTGGCTGCGTGATCACGGATGATGACGACCTAACGGCACGGATGCAGAGAATTCGACACCATGGCGAGGGACCCGTTGAAGGCGAGCGGGTGTACTACCACCTCGAGCTGGGATACAACTACCGGATGTCGTCGATGCACGCGGCGACGGGCCTTGTGCAACTAGGACGGCTTGAGGAGTATCTGTCAGCGCGCCGGCGCAACGCCAGGTACCTCACGGGACGTCTTGCCGAGGCCGGAGTCATCGACCCGCCTTTCGTCGCGCCAGACTGCAACCACAGTTACTACAAGTACATCTGCCGCCTGCGATCCGATTCCGGCGTGGACATTGATTGGTTCGTGCGCGCG
Organism: uncultured Dehalococcoidia bacterium; assembly: GCA_964479365.1. GTDB lineage: Bacteria > Chloroflexota > Dehalococcoidia > SM23-28-2 > RBG-16-64-32 > CF-163. Next base: position 6,917 of record CAYZLC010000062.1, on the reverse strand, counting down.
GTCGCGGCCGAGGGCGTTCCGATATCGCGGCGCTATCCCACGCCGCTTCCAAACCAGCCGGTGCTTCGCGACGCGGGTTTTGGGGGTCAGCCATGCCCGGTCGCCGACATCCTGGGTGGTGAGCTATTTACTTTGCTGGTGCACCCGACGGTGACAGAAGGAGACCTTGAGGAAGTAATGAAGGCGGTGGGGAAGGTGACGGGGCAGCGACTGGCCGGTACGGCTGTGCAGAGCAGCAATGATGCTCGGGAAGCGATAGCGGCCGTTTTGAAGAAGGTATCGGGTGCGGCGTGGATAAATGAGGAAGACGTCCAAAATCGATTGGTTGAGTTCTGTTTGGCGGCACTCGGATGGCGTCTCGACGCTACGAACACCCAGGTCTGGATCCCATCGACAGAGCGGATGGCTAGCGTGTGGAGCTATCCCTCGGCTCGAATCAGGCGAGACTACGTTCTGGCGGCCGGCGGGGTGCAGCTGCTGCACATTGAGGCCAAGCACAAATGGCGTCGATTCGCGGTCGATCTAGACACGTTCCTTGCGCGCATCAATGAGGATGATTGGGAAGACACCCGGCGGGATGGCCCCAACAAAGACCTCGCGCTTCTTCTTTGGGGAGCGTTGGCGGGCGGCGCCAAACGGGCGGCGCTGATCGACGAGCAGCGGCTACTGGTCTTCGACTGGGATGGCGCCTGGCGTCTGGCGCAAGAAGTCGAGCTGTTTGTCGACCCCTTCGAGCGCGTTTACGCAGCTTTCGCGCTGCTTTCGCCCCCCTAAGTAACCGCTTGCAACAGCCTAGTCGACGCCGCAACATCGAGCGTATGGAGATCTCCCTCCCATGACTCGCCCTGCCGGCATTCGTCGGATGCGCTTGCCCTGGCGGCGCGCATCCGACGATCAATCGGCGGAGCTCGCGGCGCCGGAGCTTCGCGGGCCTGAAGCGGCGTCTATCGAGGTAGCACGCGCAACGCGCTGGAGCGAGACGTTTCGGGCGCTGCGGCACCGGAACTACCGCCTGTTCTACACGGGACAGGCAATCTCATTGACGGGGACGTGGATGCAGACGATCGCCCAATCGTGGCTCGTGATTCAGCTGACGGATTCGAAGGCAGCGGTCGGGATCGTCACGGCGCTCCAGTTTCTGCCGATCACGCTCTTCGTGCTCCCCGCAGGCGTCATCGCCGACCGCGTGAACAAGCGAGACCTCATCCTCGCGACGCGCGCGCTGGCCATGGTGCAGGCAGTGCTGCTTGCGATACTTGTCGCGACCGGTGCTGTGCAACTGTGGCAGGTCTACGTCCTGGCGTTCCTGCTCGGCGTTTCGACCGCTTTCGAGCAGCCGGCCCGCCAGGCCTTCGTTGTAGAGATGGTCGGAAAGGACGACTTAATCAACGCCGTAGCGCTCAATGCCGGCCTCTTCAATGCGGCGCGGCTCGTGGGACCATCGATTGCGGGAATCATCATAGCGGTCGCGGGGACGGAGGCCGCGTTCGCTATCAACGCCGTCAGCTTCATTCCCAGCATCCTCGCCTTGACGATGATGAACCTGAGCGAGCTGCGGGTAGGTGGCAGGCAACCACAGGCGGCGGCGAGCGTCGTCAGTGAGCTTCGCGAAGGCCTCTCTTTCGTGATGCGAACGCCGGCGGCCTTGATGATCATCATCCTAGTCGCATTTCTCGGGATGTTCGGGTACAACTTCATCACAGTCCTGCCGCTGCTCGCGCGCTACGTCCTCGGCGGCGATTCAGTCGAGCTTGGGTTCCTGACTGCAGCGCTCGGTCTTGGGGCCTTGCTGTCCGCACTGGCAATCGCCGGTCAAAGGCGGCCGACGCGGCCCGCACTGTTCATCGGAGGTGCTCTGTTCGCACTTCTGCTCGGCGCAGTGGCCCTGAGCGACTGGTTTTACCTAACGCTGCTGCTCCTGGTACTTACTGGAATGGCGAATATCGTCTTCGCAGCGACATCCAACACATCGCTTCAGATCGCTACGCCGGACCATCTGCGCGGTCGCGTGATGGCTCTCTACATGCTGCTCATCGCCGGCTCAACGCCCGTGGGTGCGTTGCTGACCGGCTTCACAGCGGAGCTGCTGGGGGTGCAGGCGACAATCGGGCTGCTTGCTGCCCTCTGTCTGGTCGGCGTGGCCCTCGGCTTCCTGTACTACGTTACGCACCGCGATGGGGTGGAGGCGACGGCGGAGGCGGTCACGGACGTCCGGTCGTCGGCTTGACCGTCGCTCGCGAGTGCGATAATTTCACGCTCGCCTGCCTGCAACACGTGTCAAGGGGAAAACATGGCGAATGACAACTACCCCGTCATCATCGGCGTCGGACAGTTGACGAACCACCCGACGACCCTCGACGACCCGATCGAGCCACTCGAGATGATGGCGCGTGTCGCTCGCGGGGCTGAGACCGATGTGGGCGTGGGCGGCCTGCTCGAGAAAGTCGATTCCGTTCAGGTCGTGAACTTCATGTCGTGGTCGTACACGGATGCTCCGGGCCTGCTTGCGCGGCATATTGATGCGAACCCTGCGCACTCCCTCTACTCCGGCATCGGCGGTGAGACGCCCCAACGTCTGATCAACGAGACGGCGCAGGCGATTGTCGATGGGCGAATCGGGATCGCGCTGCTGGCCGGAGCCGAGGCGCTGGAATCGCGCCGCCTGGCGCGCAAGCTGGGCGCGCAGTTGCCGTGGTCCGAGCGCGGCACGCCGCAGCGCGTCGACGGCGACAACCGCCCGGGCTTCAACGAGATCGAGGCGCGCCATGGCGCGACGATGCCGACGCGCGTCTACCCGCTTTTCGAAAATGCCATTCGAGCGCACTTGAGGCTCTCAGTCGCGGAGCACCAGCAGCGGCTGGGCGCGCTCTGCGCGCGCTTCGCGGGCGTGGCGGCTGAGAACCCGTACGCGTGGTTCCCAAAGGCGCGTTCGCCGGACGAGATCAAGACGGTGCGGCCGGACAACCGGATGGTGGGGTTCCCGTATCCGAAACTGATGAATGCGATCATCGAGACGGATCAGGCGGCGGCCGTCATTCTTACTGGATCGCAGACTGCGCGGGAGTTGGGCATCCCGGTGGACCGCTGGGTCTACCTCCACGGTTGCGGGGACGCCACCGACAAGTGGTTCGTGAGCGATCGCATAAACTACCACTCGTCGCCCGCCATACGTGCTGCGACACAGCGGGCGCTTGGTATGGCTGGGATAAGTGTGGATGACGTGGCGATCTTCGACCTGTACTCGTGTTTCCCGTCGGCCGTCCAGATGGGGCTCGATGCACTCCGTTTGAAGCCGGACGACCCGCGGCCCCTGACGGTGACGGGCGGGCTGCCGTACGCCGGCGGCCCCGGGAACAACTACGTGATGCACTCTGTTGCCACGGTCGTCCAGCGCCTACGGGAGTCGCCTCGCGATTACGGCCTCGTCACCGGCCTCGGTTGGTTCGCGACGAAGCACTCCGCCGGCGTCTACAGCTCAAAACCGCCGTCAAGCGAATGGCGCCGCACCGATCCGGCCGTTGATCAACGTGAGGTGGATGAGATGGAGAGCCCGCCGTTCATCAATGAGGCGGAGGGAGACGCCGCGATCGAGACGTACACCGTCATCTTCAACCGCGAGGGAGAGCCGGAGCAGGGCATCGT
>CAYZLC010000062.1:0-3175 GCA_964479365.1 uncultured Dehalococcoidia bacterium | reverse complement strand
AGCTTGAGAGCGGCAGGTTAAGTTTCGGCCGAATACCGTCGCTTTCTAACACTCATCATACGGCGGAATGATGGGACTCTGTCGGTCTGTTGCCGCTCGCTGGGTTTACAATGTAAAGTGCCATTCGGCCAGCACACCCGCCTCTGCTGGTGTCGTGCTAACCGCGCGAAAAGGAGACAGGCATGGTAACAGTGGACCCGAAGGCTGCTCCCAAGTTCATCTACCGCTTCACTGAGGGCAACGCCCAGATGCGAGAGCTGCTAGGGGGCAAGGGCGCCAACCTCGCGGAGATGGCCTCCCTGGGGCTGCCTGTGCCGCCGGGTTTTACGATTACGTCCGAAGCCTGCCGTTATTACTACGAGAACGCGCAGACGGTCCCTGCGGAACTCTGGGATGGCGTGCGCGAGCACCTGGGTGAGGTGGAAGCCGCAGTGGGGCGGCGCTTCGGCGATTCCGAGAACCCGCTGCTGGTGTCCGTGCGCTCCGGCTCGAAGTTCTCGATGCCGGGAATGATGGACACGGTCCTCAACCTGGGTCTCAACGACGAGACCGTGCGCGGCTTCGCGAACGTCACCGGCGACCAACGCTTCGCGCTCGATTCGTACCGGCGCTTCATCCAGCTCTTCGGGAAGGTGGCCCTTAGGGTCGAGGGCAAACTGTTCGAGAAGGCGCTCGACGAAGTGAAGAAGCGGGACGGCGCCGAGACGGACGCCGACCTTGGCGCCGAAGCGCTCGAAAGTGTGGTGCGCCGGTTCAAGGCGATAGTGGGCGAGCATTCGAGCGTCTCGTTCCCGAGCGACCCATGGGAGCAACTGAAGCTGGCTGTCGAGGCTGTGTTCAAGAGCTGGAACAGTGAGAGGGCCATAGCCTACCGAGCGCATGAAAATATCCCGAACGACGTCTACACGGCCGCGAATATCATGGCGATGGTCTTCGGCAACAGCGGTTGGGACAGCGGCACGGGCGTCTGCTTCACGCGCAACCCCAGCACGGGCGAGCGGGTGCTATATGGTGAGTACCTACGGAACGCGCAGGGCGAAGACGTCGTCTCGGGCGCGCGCACGCCCGAGACGATCGTACAGCTCGAGAGCGACATGCCCGAAGTCTACCGGCAGCTCGTCGAAATCGCCTTGAGGCTGGAGAACCACTTTCGTGACGCGCAGGACATCGAGTTCACGGTCGAGCGCGGGCGTTTGTACATGCTCCAGACGCGTTCGGCGAAACGCAACGGCGTCGCCGCCGTGCGGATGGCGGTTGAGATGGTCCAGGAGGGGATGATTAGCCGCGATGAGGCATTGCTGCGCGTTCCCGCGAATGACCTATCACAACTGCTTCTCCCCCGGTTCGACGAGCGGGCGAAGCAACAGGCTGTAAGCGAGGGCAGGCTGTTAGGCTCTGGACTGAACGCGTCGCCGGGCGCAGCTACCGGCAAGGCGATTCTCGAGGCAGCGGCGGTGGCTGCGGCCGCTGAATCGGGGCCGGTGATACTGGTGCGGCCGGAGACGAGCCCGGACGACATGCCGGGCATTCTGCGCGCCGCCGCTGTGCTGACTAGCCGTGGCGGCATCACGAGCCATGCCGCGGTCGTCACGCGCGGCCTCGGCAAGCCCGCAGTTGTTGGCTGTACAGACGTACTGGTCGAGCCGGAGCGTCACCGGCTGTCCGCCAACGGTAGGCAGCTTGCGGAAGGTGAGGAGATAAGCGTAGACGGCTTCACGGGTGAGGTCTTCGTGGGACACATCGATACCATCGACCCGGATGTCGCATCGAACACGCACCTCGTCGAACTGCTGACCTGGGCGAACGAGACGAAGCGGCTGGGCGTGCGGGCGAACGCAGATACGCCGCACGACGCCGAGGTGGCGATCGGTTTCGGCGCGGAGGGAATCGGCCTCTGCCGCACGGAGCACATGTTCTTCGATCACGATCCGGACAACCCACAGCGAATGCCGTTCGTGCGCGACATGCTGATGTACGCCGACGAGTATTACCGTGAAGACAAGTCGCCGGAGGCTGAGAGGTACAAGAACGCGCTCGAGCGCCTCGAGGAGTTCCAAACGGATGACTTCCGGGGCATCCTGCGAGTAATGAACGGCAAGCCGGTGGTCATTCGGTTGCTGGACCCGCCGCTACACGAGTTCCTGCCGCCGTATGAGGAGCTGATCGAGCAGGTGGCAGTCCTCCGCGCGACGAACGGTGACGCGAAGGAGCTGGAAGAGAAGGAGCGTCTGCTGCAAGCGGCGAGGTCGCTCCACGAGCAGAACCCGATGATGGGTCACCGTGGTTGTCGCTTGGGGATCACGTTCCCGGACATCTACGAGATGCAGGTGCGTGCGATCGTCCGCGCGGCCTGCGATCTGGCGAAGGAGGGCCTTGACCCGCGGCCGGAGGTGATGATCCCTCTGACGATGGACGTGGCGGAGCTACGTGCGCTTGAGCCGCGGCTGAAGAAGGTGATTTCGGAATACGAACAATGCGGCGGAAAGCACAAGATACACTTCGGGACGATGATCGAGCTGCCTCGGGCGGCGCTCACTGCCGGCGAGATCGCGCCCGCTGTCGACTTCTTCTCCTTCGGCTCGAACGACTTGACCCAGATGACGTTTGGGTTCAGCCGCGACGACGCCGAGGAGAAGTTTCTGCGCTACTACGTCGAAAACGGGATTCTGCCCGTGACGCCCTTCCGTACAATCGACGAAAGAGGTGTCGGACGCCTGATCCGCATTGCGGTCGAGGAGGGTCGCGCGGCGAATCCGGACCTGGAGTTGGGCGTCTGCGGCGAGCACGGAGGCGACCCCGAGAGCATCGACTTCTGCCACCGCGCCGGCCTCAACTACGTCTCCTGTTCGCCGATGCGCATCCCGGTCGCGCGGCTGGCGGCAGCGCAGGCCGCGCTGGGCGACCCCTCGAGAGCCTCCGGGCGAGCGGAGAAGCGGGACGTCTAGCGTGACGATCATGCTCGACGATGGCGTTCTGTCCAGCGTGCTTTCCCAGCTTGACGGCATCGCCAACGCGCCGCTGACCGCCCAACAGCGGGAGATTCGAGCCCAGGGGCTACTTGCGGAAGCGGGAGTTACTGTATCGGACATCGTGAAGGCGATGCTGACGTACCGGCTGGCATGGAACCAACGCAAGGCCCAGGAGTGCGGTGTCCCCGTGGATACGTGGCTTCAGG
>CAYZLC010000061.1:0-10119 GCA_964479365.1 uncultured Dehalococcoidia bacterium | reverse complement strand
ATTTGGTGCGTCCACTGCGGCTTGAAAGCCGCAGCTTGCGCGCGGGTGCCACTAGTCCGTTCTTTCAGACAGCAGCTGGTCGACGTAGCGGGCGATGATATCGCTCTCCAGGTTGACGGTGTCGCCGGGGTTCTTGCGCGTGAGGTTGGTGTGCTCTTGCGTGAACCCAACGAGCGAGACTGCGAAAGAGTCCCGGTCCTTGGCGATGACGGTGAGCGAGACGCCATCGATGGTCACCGGCCCCTTGACCACCGTGTGGCGAAGGATGTCCGGAGGCGCGCTGTAGCTGGCGATGACGGCATCTTCCTCTGCCGTGAGCGACAGCAGCGACCCGGTCGCCTCGACGACGCCGCGGACGATATGGCCGGAAAGGCGGCTTGTGGGCTGAAGAGAGCGCTCGAGGTTCACCGGGTCGCCGGGGCGGAGCTCGCCGAGGTTCGAGCGGCGGTAAGTCTCCGGCATGCAGTCGAAGGAAAGCGATTCGCCGTCCAACTGAGTGACAGTGAGGTCGACGCCGTTGATGGCGATCGAGTCGCCGAGTTGCGTGCCGTCGAGGACGGCCCGGCAGCCGATGCGGAGGCGGCCGCGGTCCGCTCCCAGGATAGTGCCAACCTCTTCGATGATGCCGGTGAACATAGTAGGTTAAGCGTGAAGGGTCAACGGTAAAGGGTCAAGAGTCAGCTCGGAGATTCCCAGACGCGCTCGTCGTGGCTGAAGTAGATGCGCTTTGGCCCAAGAGCCCGCAGACGAGTCAGCGACTTCAGGAACTCATCCTGATCGTACGCCGTCTTGAGCCCGCGTGCCGGTTCGCGCTCCGGATCGATGAACTCATCAACCGTGTACGCTGCTTGCCCCGCCAGTATGATTGGTCCTTCCTTTTCTTCAATCACCAGTGATTGGTGACCGGGTGTGTGGCCTGGGGTGGGAACAACCCGTAGGCCCGGCAGGACCTCGACTTCGCCGTCAATCAGGCGCAGTTGGGCGCCCGGGAAGTCGACGCGCTCGTGGATGACGTAGCTGAGGTCACCGGCGGCCTCATACTCACGGGCTTGAACGAAGATAGGCGTGCCCGGGAAGTGCGGATTCCCGCCGCTGTGGTCGTAGTGCAAGTGACAGTTCATCACCGCTTGGACCTCGCTAAGGCGTACGTTGGAGGCGGCGAGCGCATCCTCCAGCGGCCGTCGCACGGGAGTGAGGAGCCGGTCGTAGGCTTCATATTCGGCGCCCAGCCCGGTGTCGAAGAGCAATACACCCTGCGGGTGATTCAGAACAAACGCCTGTACCGGCAGGACCTGCCCTCCCATTGGAGTCCCCGAGGGGACGGTCAAACACCCCAGATAGAGCGGCGTAATCTCAAAGCGTCCGACGCCATCAATGTATCCGGCATGCATGCGCGCCCAGTGTAGTGTATTGATACTGCGAACCCAGTGACAAACGATGTCTCGCCGGGCCCGCCGGTGTTCTGCGATGCCATGCTACTTGCGCGCTACGAAAGTGGCGTAGTCGAGCCACGCCTCGACTGCACGGCGTTCGAGCTCGACGCCCGACTCGACGTCGTCTGCGAACGCGATATCGGCAGGCTGCGAGGTTTTTGCTTCATTCGCGACCGCCAGCATGGGGCGCCAATAGTCCTCCCACACCGTCCGGTCGTGGACGTGCTTGTGCTCGGTGCGGAGGCCGGTGGCCTCGATGGCGGCCGCGTACTCATCGAGCGAGATCGGGTCCGTGCGTGCGAGCCACTTCCACTCTTCCGTAAGCGGCGCCTCGGGCTTTGCGCGCCACACGATGTCAGAGACAATCACGTGCCCTCCGGGCCTCGTGACTCGAGTCAGCTCACGAAGGCACTCCTCCAGACCGACGATTGACGGCGCGCCGATGCAATAGGCGGCATCGCTGACGCCAGTCCGCAACGGAAGGTGACGGCCGTCGGCGCGGAGGATGGTGATCAGGTCACGCAGGTTGTAGAACCAGGTCTTGGCTGCGGTGTGATGGATGAAGGGGTCGAAGAGCTCGATGGCGGCGATGCGACAGGCGAAGCGGGCGGCAAGCGTTGCCGCGGCTTCGCCCTTGCCACAGGCCACATCCACGAGGATCGTGCGCTCAGTGGGCTGGATGGTCTCAGCGATGATCTCGACGGTTTCTGCGGCGCCGGGTGTGAGGTAATCCTGGCGGGCGTAGATGCGGGAAAAGTCGGGCATCAGGCGATGATGGAGACGGTGACCAGGACCTTCTCGCCGAGAGCCTGGTCACCGGTGATGGTGCTGTGTGAGGCGGCCTCGGGCTTCGAGAGGCCTTTCGTGAAGAGACGCCAGGCCGTGTCCGCGTCGATCGTTACCGTCGCGGCGGGCTCCGCTCCGGCGGCGTCAAACAGTGCCCAGCGTGAGGCGTCGCGGACGAGTGACCACTGTAGGGGCGCAAGGCCTTGCGCCCCTACGCCGGATATCAGCAGCAACAGGTGAGTGCCCTCCGGCGCAGCAGTGTCGCGGAAGGTGTGCGGAAGGGCACGCACGAAGGTGTCTAGCACTGGGGCGAAGAGGCGCGGTTCGACCAGGGGAGGGTAGTGGGTCGCGTCGCGGACTTGGGCCTGGTGGAGCCAGCGCTCAGTGTACTCGCGGGCGATGTCGAGCCAGATGGGAGCGGGCTCAGGGCCTGCCCAGGTAACCGGCTCGCCCATCGCGAACATGTCGAGCGTCTCGAAGTAGCGCTGAGTCTCTTCGCCGCTCCAACGAAGGAGGTCGATCAGCAGCCGCGGGCTGAGGCGGCGGGTTGCCGCAACCCAGCGCTCGTTGGCGTCATTGACGTACTCGAGCAGCGCCTCAATGAAGTCGCCTTGTCCCTTCCAGAGGAGGCCGCCGGCGGCGTATCGATCACGCCCTCGTGAGAGGCGCCCGAGGTCGTCGGCGAGGAGGTGCGCGGCGATGTCCTTGACGGACCAACCCGGGCAGACCGTGGGCGAGTCCCACTGCGACTCGCTGAGAGAGGAGAGCAGGTCGAGGAGGGCCCGTCGCTCGTCTGGGAAGAGCTGGAGCGTGAGGACTGGTTCGAGGGGCTTCATGGGGGTAAGGGTGAGGGGGTGAGGGGTGAAGGGTCAAGGATCAGTCAGGGAGTCAGTGTAGTTGCGATTCGATGCGTGCTTTTAGCCGACGTAGGTCGCGCTGCATTCCCCAGTTCACCAGTGGAGAGAGAAAGGTAAGCCCAGTATCCAGCTCACCGGGTATTTCGAACGGGTACCGAAGGTGCGTGTAAGACGACAGCCGCGGGGAGCCGCTTTCAGTTCGATGAGATCTTCCATTGGAGGCACCGTAGACGGCTGGCGACGTTTTAGCGGCCAGCCACTTCGAACGGGACGTCTTGCAGGCGGCGCAGTAACTAGAAACGCCAGCCTATAAGGTCGCTCGTAGATGGTGACCTCGTATTTCGCCGTTCCCGTGATTGGCCCGATCTTAAGTCGGCATTGAAGGCTGAACCAGCGCTGACCGGGCCGGAGGTGTCGAAGCTGATCCAGCCGGTGCGCTCCCTATCAATTAGGTTCTCAGGGTAAGAGAGCAAGTCGAACACTTCTTCTATGTTGCGCGATATGATGACACTACCCTTCATCGGGAACAGTCAGTCACGCTCCGCCAGATACGCCGGATATCCCGTCACCAGGATGTCCTCGCCGAGCCGCTCGACGCTTACCTCGCGGAGGCGAAGCGCGTCTGCCATGCGATAGGCGCCGCGGCCTGCGATGGCGCCGGGGGCATCGGCGGCGCCGACGATGATAGGAGCAATGATCGCATAGACCTTATCGACGAGGGCACGGTCGAAGAAGCCGCCGAGAAGCACGCCGCCGCCTTCGACAAGCGCGGTCAGGATGTCGCGCGCCCCAAGATCGCGAAGGAGCGCTTCCAAGTCTAGGTGTTCCCCGTGCGCCGGAAACGCGGCGACTTCTGCGCCGCACGCTTCGATGGAGGCGCGCCAGGCGGCGGAGGCCCCTTCAGCGGTGGCGACGAGAGTCCCGGCCGCCCCCGTGAAGACGCGGGCCATCGGCGGCACACGGCCGCGGCTATCGACGACGACGCGGAGGGGTTGGCGCTCGGCGTCCTCCCCATCCGGGCGTGCCGTAAGCAGAGGGTCGTCCAAGATGACAGTCTCGGAGCCGCAGATGATCGCGTCGATACGGGTGCGGAGGCGGTGCGACCACTCGCGGGCGGTTGGGCCGGAGACCCAGCGGGAGTCCCCGGACCCAGCGGCGATGCGTCCGTCGAGGGAGGCGGCGAACTTGGCGATCACGAAGGGAAGACCGGTCTCGCGGTGCTTGAAGAACCCCTCGTTCATACGCCTCGCCTCGCTCTCGCCCTCTCCCGCGGTCACCCGGATACCGGCGGCCTCGAGTTTGGCATGGCCGCCGGCGCCGTCGCGGTCAGGGTCCGCGACCGAGTAGTGCACGTCCGCCACACCGGCGCTGATGATTGCGTCAGTACACGGGGCCGTGCGGCCGTGGTGGCGACAAGGTTCCAGCGTCGAGTACAAGGTCGCACCTCGGGCGCGTTCGCCCGCCTGTTCCAGGGCGATGACTTCTGCATGGCGGCCGGGTGGCGGTTCGGTTACTCCTTCACCCACGACCTCACTGTTCGAGACGATGACCGCGCCGACGGTGGGGTTGGGTGAGGTGGGCACGGGGGTGTCGCGGGCGAGTTCGAGGGCTCGCTGCATGAGCGGGCCGGGCGGGACGCTGTCGGGCATCGTGAGCCCATTATGGGAGAAGGAAGGAGGAAGGAGGAAGGAGGGATACGAGGTACGAGGACTGCGAGGTACGAGGACTGCGAGGTACGAGGACTGCGAGGTACGAGGACTGCGGGTTGAAACCCGCAGCTATTATCGGGTCGGTTTGCCGACGAACTCGCGCCAGTCGGCGCCGATGGAGGGGCCGATGACGATGGCGAGCACGCCGGCGAGGATGATGAAGCCGACTGACCAGACGACCTGGCTCATGGCGTCGCCGTCCTCGCGGGCGACGAAGGTGCGGAGGGCGGTGAGGGTGAGGTGTGCGAGCATTACATACTGGTAGGACGGTAGGGGGACAATAGGCGTTACGAGGCCCCTCGCCCCCGGCCCTTCAACGTGCACCGGAGAGGGGGAGAGAATTCGCGGTGTATACTAGCGCCCGCAGTACGAGAAGGAGGTGCTGGCCCATGGCGAGCGAGACCATTGAGCGGTTGGCGGGGAAGTTCCGGGCGAACCGGGAGCGCTTCGAAGCGTTCTGCCGCTCACTGAGCGAGAAGGAGCTGGAGAGGCCCGTCCCAAACAGCACGTGGCAGGTGAAGGACTTCGTGAGCCACCTGGGGACGCTGGACAGTGTGCTGACACAGCAGTTCCAGAGCTTCGCCTCCGGCAACCCGGAGATGTTAGGACAGAACGTGGACGGCACATCATTCGACCTCGACAGGTGGAATGATGCCGAGGTGGAGAAACGGCGAGGGTGGACGCTGGAACAGATGCTGGGGGAGGCGTCTGAGAACCGGAAGGCGTTCCTGGAGGCGCTGTCACGGCTCACGGACGAGCAGATCGATCAGACGATGCACTTCGGGGGGGACAACAAGCGCGATCCGGCGGATATTCCGTTCAAGCTGTTTCTCTCCGGATTGGCGAGGCATGACCCGATACACGTGGCGGACATGGTGAAGGCGCTGCCCGAACGGGCAGAGGACCCGGGCCTAAAGGCGTGGTTGGACGATTCGGTGGTGCAATGGTACCAGACGACGATGGCGGGGCCGGTTAAGCGGTAGGGACGCTCGCTCTCAACACAAAGACACAAAGGCACCAAGGGCACTAAAGATTTTGGAGGATATTTTTGAAAGAGTTTCGTGATCGTGTAGCGGTGGTGACGGGGGCGGCGAGCGGCATTGGGCGGGGGTTGGCCGAGCGGTTCGCGGCGGAGGGGATGAAGGTCGCGCTGGCCGATATCGAGGAGGACGCGCTGCGCCAGGCCGAGGTTGAGATGCGCGAAAAGGGATTCGACGTTCTCGGCGTGCGTACTGACGTGTCGAATGCGGGGGATGTGGAGAAGCTGGCGCAGCAGACGCTCGATGCCTTCGGAGGGGTGCACATCCTCTGCAATAATGCCGGTGTGGTGGGATTCTCCGGGACGGTCTGGGAGAGCACCCTCAGGGACTGGGAGTGGGTGGTGGGGGTAAACCTCTGGGGGGTGATCCACGGCGTGCGCACGTTCCTGCCGATCATGCTCGACCATGGCAGCGAGGGGCACATCGTGAACACGGCCTCGCTGGCAGGCATCATGGGTGGAGGAGGCATCTACGGCGTCACAAAGCAGGGCGTGGTGGCGCTATCGGAATCCATGTACTCCGAATTGGCGCTCTCTGGCGCGAAGGTGAAGGTGTCCGTCCTGTGCCCCGGCTGGGTGAACACGCGCATCCTGGACGCCGGCCGGAATCGCCCCGAGGAACTACGCAACGCCGTCGAGCGCCCTGTTGACCCCGAGCGCGCCGCAATCGAGGGCACCATAAGGAACCTGTTGCAGTCCGGCCTGAGCCCAGCGGCGATCGCCGGCCAGGTGCTGGACGCCATCCGTGACGAGCGGCTGTACATCCTGACGCACCCGGAGATGAGCGGGATCGTCCGGACGCGGTTCGACGACATTCTGGCGCAGCAGAACCCGGCGCCGCGGACGCTCGGTTAGGCACAGGCCCGACGGGGAGACGTGCCGCCGGGGCGTCTCTACAACCGGGCTAAGCGGGGTAGAATATCGGCATCCTGGAGCCGCATCACAACAGACGCCGGCCGGGGCCGAGTGGGTTACGCCGGACGAGTCGGGACAGGGCGAAGGAAACCGCGGATATGACGAGGGCGCCGAGAAACGCTGCGATGAAGCCGTCGACTACGAACCCGATGCCCCACTCTTCGCACAACCAATCGACCAATGAGAGGATGAGCCCGTTGACGACGAATATGAAGAGCCCGAGCGTGATGATCTGAAGCGGGCAGGTAAGAAAGATGAGAGCTGGACGTAATACCGCCCGCACGACGACGAAGATAGCGCTCGCGGCGAGGAGCGACTTCCAGCTGTCGATACCGATGTCGTCGCCGAGCACGAGGTCGGCGGCGAGAAACGCGAGCATCGTGATGCCCCACCGCACGGTGATGCGGACGATCCACGGCACATCGCCGCGGTCCCAGGGTGGCTCGGTCTGATCGACATAGCGGATGAAGACGATACGGTCGAGCATGGTGTTGCGGTTGGTGTGTGGTCGCGCGGTATTGTAGCAGGTGCGAAGAGACAAACGTACAAACCAAGAGAGGCGTGAGCTTGAATCCGGTTGATCTGGCTGAAGGACTTCGGGTGCGGGCGCCGGAATGGCGCGACCGGGAGGCCGTGTTGGAGCTGATTCGGGCTTGCGAGGAGGTGGACGAGGGCGACGCTGAGTCGACGGCTGACGATCTGAGCACGGACTGGCGGCTCCCCGGCGTGGACCTGGGCAGGGATGCCTGGCTGGTCGTTTCGCCCGCGGGCCTGACCGTCGGTTACGCCAGTATCTGGCAGCGTGTCAAGGGCAGCGCTTCGAGTCGGATGGGTACACGCATCCGGAGTTCCGCGGGCAGGGGATCGGGACGCGCCTTGTCCGGGCGGTTGAAGCGCGCGCAAAGGCGGCCCTTCGACTGGGGTCTTCGACAGGCTCAGAACCCGCTCAGGGCGAACGGAATAATGGTGCCACGCTCCGGACACCGGTGAACCACGCCAACGAGACGGCGCGCCGCATGCTGGAGAACGAAGGATACGCGCCGGTTCGCTACTACTGGCGAATGGTGATCGATCTCGAATCGCCGCCGCCGGCGCCACATAGGCCGGAAGGAGTCGCAGTTCGAACGTTCGAGCCCGGGCAAGACGAGCGTGCAGTGCATGCGCTGGTCCAGGAGGCGTTTGCGGACAACCATGATTACTCCCCGCTCCTATTCGAGGCGTGGCGGGCGGCGATGATCGAGCGCGAGGACTTCGATCCGGAGTTTTTCTTGGCGGCGACGGCCGGCGACGAGATCGTAGGCGCGGCGCTGTGCCCACGGTACGAGAGGACGGGCTGGGTCCGGCAACTCGTTGTGCGGCGGGACTGGCGGCGGCGCGGCATCGCAATCGGCCTCTTGCGCGAGGCGTTCGGAGAGTTCTATCGTCGTGGGCAACGGAGCGCTGGCCTCGTGGTCGATTCGTTCAACCGCACTGGTGCAAAGGAGCTTTACGAGCACGCAGGCATGCGGGTCGAGCGCCAGCACGATGGTTATGAGAAGAAGATAGGAGCCGGGAGCTAGGAGCCAGAATGGACGCTTATAAGGCGATTTCGGATGAGGTGCTCGGGCGGATACTGCAGGCAGGCAGGATGGCGGGGAGCAGCAAGAACACCCAGCCGGTACGCCTGGTTGTGATGCGCAACCGCGAGTGGCTGACGGAGGTGGCTCAGTGCGGGACGTTCTCGCAGCCGCTGCTGGGGGCGCAGGTGGGGATCGCCGTCTGCTGTGCCCCCGACGGGAGCGACTTCGACGCAGGTCGCGCGGCGCAGAACATGATGGTGGCTGCGTGGAACGAGGGGATCGCCTCGTGCCCGACCTCGGTGCACGACCAGCCGTGCATCATCGAGAAGCTGCGCCTGCCGCAGGACGAGGTCGGCGAGGCGAGCGGCCGTACTGGCTGGCGGGTGGTAGTGATCATGGCCCTCGGGTACCCGGAGCCTTCGGTGCCGATGTCGATGGGGAGGGGGCGGGTGGATATGGGGGAGTACGTGATGTGGGAGAGATGGGATGGGAAGGAGCCAGGGGGTTAAGAGATAAGAGGTAAGACGGACGAGAGCGGGCTACGTTCCGGTAATTCGCTAAGGTGTTCCAGATGACAGCTCGTCGGGGTCTGACGAAATCCGACCTACACTTCGATGGACGCGTTCGGGTGTCGTCGGTTGATCGTCTAGGCGTCGAAGTCGGAGAAGCTCCAGCCACCGCTCCGCCACTTGCCGAGGCCAGCCACAGTCTCGCCCGAACTGATGACCGCGAGGCCCAACTCGCTCTCGCGGCGCAGGGCGTCGTCGAGGTCGGCGTCCCACTGTTCGTACATCGAACGCCGGTCGGAGCGAAGGCACGTCTGCGGTAATCGCGCCAACGTCGTCGCGAGCGCAAGGGCCGTCGCCAGCGCCTCCCCCGGCTCGCAGAGCCGGTTCACCAGCCCCATCCGCGCCGCTTCTTCACCCCCGACGCCGCGCCCCGTCAGGATCATGTCGAGGGCGTGACTCTGCCCGATCAGCCGGGGCAGCCGCACCGTCCCGCCATCGCACAACGGGATGCCCCAGCGCCGGCAGTACACACCGAACGTCGCATCGCGCGCAGCGACCCGCAAGTCGCACCACAAGGCGAGTTCCAGACCGCCGGCAACGGCGTGCCCCTCGACCGCCGCGATCACCGGTTTCGAAAGCATCATCCGCGTCGGCCCGAGCGGCCCCGGTCCCTCTAACGTCACGGTTATGCTGCGGCCCCCCATCATAGCCTTGAGGTCTCCGCCCGCGCAGAACTTTCCTCCCGCTCCTGTGAGAACCGCGACAGACAGATCTGTGTCCTTATCGAACCGTTCGAACGCCTTGACCAGCCGGTCGGCGGTATCGCCGTCGACGGCATTCGCCACCTCTGGCCGGTCGATCGTCACGATCGCAATAGGTCCGTCAGTCTCGTAATGAATTGTCATCCTTTACCTCCAGCGATCAGTGAATGGTGAGTAGTGAAGTAGTGACCGGTGATTGGCTAAAACCTTAGCGGCAACGATTCCAGACCCCGCAGGACCGCCGCGGGCCGCCAGCGCAGATCACCCGTCGCCAGGCCCAGCTTCGGGAAGCGACGCACGATCGCCGATAGCGCGATCTGTCCTTCCAGCCGCGCCAGCTGCGCGCCGAGACAGAAGTGGATTCCCGCCCCGAACGCCAGGTGCGGGCACGGGTCGCGTCTGAG
Source organism: uncultured Dehalococcoidia bacterium (assembly GCA_964479365.1). Classification (GTDB taxonomy): domain Bacteria; phylum Chloroflexota; class Dehalococcoidia; order SM23-28-2; family RBG-16-64-32; genus CF-163. Next base: position 147 of record CAYZLC010000061.1, on the reverse strand, counting down.
GTCGAGCGTGTCCGGATCGTCGAACACCGCCGGGTCGCGGTTCGCCGCGGCCACGATCATCCTGACGCCCTGGCCGGCGCGCACCATCTTTCCGCCCAGCTCGAAGTCCTCCTTCGCGACGCGGCCACTGGATTGGACGGGCGCGCC